>DBCF01000061.1 GCA_002292925.1 Roseiflexaceae bacterium UBA965
CTCGGCGGGGGTCAAAATAATCCCTGCGCTGGCAAGCTGGGTGGCAGTGCGTTGGCGGAGCTGGGCCACGGATTGGGGGGTAAGTGCAGGCATAGGATTCCTCGTCAAAACCGTAACGAAAAGAGCGAAATATCGTGGGCGGTGTGGCCATCGATGGCGAGGTCGGCCAAAATCTCGCCTATCACCGGGGTGAATTTGAAACCATGGCCCGAACAGGGTGAGGCGATGACCACTTGGGGGTGGTCAGGGTGGACGGCGATGACGAAATGCTCATCGGGCGTCAACGTATACATGCAGGTTTCGTAGTGAATCATCGGCCCGAGCAAGGCGGGAATGCGTTCACGGAGCAGGTTTTGCAGTGATTCGACATCGTGGGCCTGTAATTGGCGGTCGATTGAATCGGGGCTACAGGCTTGGCCGACGGTGTGAATGGCCACTTTGATACCTGGCATGCTGGGGTGGTAGGGGAAGCCATAAAACGACACGCCCGCGCCACAATCCCAGATGTAAATGGGAAAATTGGGTTCGGTAAAGGGCTCGATGCCCCCAATTGGTTCAAACCACAACAAGACGCGGCGCTCAACCCGTAGGGGTAATCCCATGTCGGCGAGTAACTCGGGCGCCCAGGCACCTGGGGTAATTACCAGATGATCGGCGGTATAGACCCCTTGGGCGGTGGTGACGGTGACGCCACCAGCGGGATTGGCCTGCCAGTGGGTGACGGCTTCTTGGAAGTGGAGCTCGGCGCCGTGAGTTTGGGCGAGGCGCAGATGGGTACGGACTGCTGCCTCGGGCACCACGAAGCCAGCGTTGTCTTCGTAGACCGCCACGATGTCGTCGCTAGGAGTGAGGGCCGGGTAGCGCTGGCGGATGGTGGTGGCATCGAGCATTTGGTGGGGCAACTGGTGTTCACGCACACTGGCGAGGGTGCCTTGGATGGCGTCGCTGTCGGGACGCCCAATCATGATGCCGCCGGTGAGGTGCAACAGGTCTTCGTCGCTGTGGGCGGCCAATTCATCCCACAGCGTAAAGGCCCGTTTGAGCAACGGCACATACGAGGGGTGCTCCATGTAGGCTTGGCGGATAATCCGCGAATGGCCGTGGCTCGACCCGTTGCTATGCGCTGGGGTGAATTGTTCGAGTCCGAGTACCCGTTGGCCCCGGCGGGCGATGTGGTAGGCGGTGGCGCTACCCATGCCGCCGAGCCCGATGATAATGGTGTGATAGTGCATGGCAAACCTCTTTGGTGACACGGTATATTACGATACCGTCATGCAACCCGGACAGGTTCCAAATAATTCGAGTAAATGTTCGACCACGCGGTAGCCGGTTTGGGCTTCGAGTGCGCGAATCATAACATCGAGGCCACATTCGGCAAACTCGGTGACACGCCCACAAATCGTACAGACAATCCGATGGGCATGCTGGTGATTGCTCATGATATAGCGGTGGCATTCGGCCAGACCGTGGATGCGTTGCATCACCCCGATGTCGGTATAGAGTTTGAGGGTGCGAAACAAGCTAGCATCACCCAAGGGATGGCCTTGGGTTGCAAGGGTCTGCGCCAGCTCGGCCGCGGTGAATGCCCCTACGTAGGTACTGGCAGCGTTGAGTACGGCCACGCGGGGCGTGGTGGCTTTGTAGCCCGCCGCACTAATGCGTTGGATGGCCTCGTGCACGTTGTCGGCGTGACTAATTGCTGGTGGGGTCATCGCTGCCCTCCTTGAGCCATTCAATCAAGCGTGGCATGGTGACATCAAAGCCGCCACGGTACATGTTGTGGTCGGTGCCAGCGATTTGCACCCAACGACCAGCATGCTGACCGAGGGCTTTTTGGATGGTGGGGATGCTGGTTGGGGGGATAATCGTGCTGGCTTCATCTGCGACAAGACATAAAGTTTTGATGCTGGTTTGGGCAAATAGCGGGGTAATATCCCACTCGCCACTATTGAGTAACAACCCTTCGACTGCTTCGCGACGACATTGTTGCAGTGCTTCGGCCTTCCACTGCACGTCACAGCGATGCCAGAGTTTGTTGCGGGCAGTCAGCCACGGCAATGTTTCGGCGCTAGAGTGACCGACGCCTTCGCCGTATTTGGCGACTAGTTGGGCGCCGCCGCTGGGGTCGAGTTTGATTAATGGGTCTATCAAGATGAGGCGTTGGAGTGGCTGTGATTGCGCCATGACCAAGGCAGTCGCGCCCCCCCACGAATGCCCAATGAGGGTGTGGATGGGGATAGCGAGGGCATCACAGGCGGCACTGAGATGATCGGCGATATGGGCGATGTCGTGGTGACCAATCAGATTGCTTTCGCCGTGACCGGGCATATCAAATGCCGTGACACAATAGCCGAGGCTGGCGATGCCGGGAGCAACCCGCCACCACGACCGGGCACTGCTGGTCACGCCATGGAGCAACAGCACGTGGCGTGCGCCGCTCCCCCAGCGTAAATAACTCACAATGCGATTATTGATAATCACTTGTCCCCGGGTGGGTGACATCCCAGCATCACAACTAACCATAACCGTGGTGCCTCATCGCTAAAAATAGTGTACGTTGGTGTACATGACCGGCGTGGCACATTTTCTTATCATCCCGATGGCACGATGAGAAAATGCGCAACATACCGCTTTTGGTATCATACCGCAATCAGGGGCAGTTTAGGCAAATGCAGCTAGTACACATTGGCGCAAGGCTTCAATGTGGGGCCAGCGATCGCCGGGGCGGTCATAGACCAAGGTGGTTGGTCCGCTAAAGCCGTGTTGACGGGCGGCTGCCAAACAGGCGTTGACTTGGGCGGGGAGCAATTGACCGTGGTCATCGTACGACGCTTTGACGTGGATCGAGGCGGCCATGGCGGCGACTTGGGCAAAGTCGCTGACGCGGGTTTCGTTGGCAAAATTGCCGATGTCGGCACAGCCACCATATCCCAGCGCCTGATGAATCGCCAACCAGTTGGCGGGGGTCGAGGCGGTTGCCTTGAAGTTTTCGCTTATCACCTGCACCCCTTTGGGCGTCGCATAGGCTTGGAGCGCTTTGAGGGCGCTAATGGTGCGTTGCAATGCGTCCGCATCACTGGCGGGCGCCTCACCAGCGACGACTCGTACATGGCTGGCACCGAGGGTGGCGGCGGCGTCAATCCAGTGTTGGACTTGCACGATGTCGGCGGCGTTGTCTACTTGCGAAATATCGAAGGCGTCAATCAAAATACTAAAAATCTCGACCCCAGCATTGGCTGCGGCGGCTTTGAGCGATTGCAGATAGGCGTTGTCGGTGCTGGGGATGTGGAAGTGACAGATTTCGACGGTCGCAATCCCTGCTTCCTTAATGCGGGCCGGCATATCGAGCAAATCGAGACTGCCATCGCTGAGGTAGGGGTGGATGCTCCAGGTGGTGAGGGCGATGCGTTGCATGATAGTTCCGTTTTCTGTTTTTGTGTAAAAAATATGAGGGGCGGCGGTGAATCAGCCCCTCATTCGATTGTCCTGCGCTAGATAATCTCGAGATAATCGCGGTCGGGCAAGGCCGGGAATGGTGCCGTGGGCAGGGTTTGGTACCAATACGCCACCGACGAAATATCGTCTTGCAAGGGCAGGTAGCGCCCGTCATTGCGCCAGCCGAGGGCTTGGATGGTAACGCGCAAATCTTGCTGGAAGCGGATGGGGTCCATGATGTGCCAGCGGTACATCCCAAAGCGCGTCTGTGATTGGTAGGTGCCGTCGGGGCGAATGACCTGTGACAGCCCGGCGTAGGGTGTGGTGAATTCACGGTAGCCGCCGTTGGCTGGGCCTACGTCAAAGTTGTACGATCCACAAAAATAGTCTTCGGTGCCGGTGCCACAAATGGTGGGGAATTGGCCGTCACCATCCATAAAGAACTTGATTTCACCTTCGCCCCACCAGCCACAATTGTTGACACCCCAGGCCATGTAGGTGCCCACGAAATGGCCATGGCCCGTCACGCCATCGAGGATGGTATGGTCGGTGGCGTAGGGGAGGGGGTTGCTACGGCGGTATTGGGCATGGAAGTAGGCACAATCGGCGGGGACGTCGGTCAGGGTGTAGTTGATTTGGTAGTAGAGGGTGACTTCTTTGTCCGAGATATTGCTGACGGTGATGCGACAGCGTTTGCGGAAAGGCATTTCCCAATAACAGTTGAAGGCGCTACCGGGATTGACACACACGGCCAGTGAGCTGAGTTGGGCATATTTGCCCCAGCCACTCGCAAAAAAATCACCCAAGGGGCATTCGACGGATGGATTGACTTGGTCGTCCCAGTAGATGCGGATGATTTGCAGGCGGAAGTTGCCAGTGGGGGTCAACCAAATTTGTTGGATGGCGCCCATGCCGTCGATGTCGGCGATTTCGCGGGTTTCGCCTGATGCAATCCGAATCGACGGTGAGATCTTCCAGCCTTGACCCATACCACGGGCATGGATGGCGCCGGTACCTTCGGTGGCCATGCCACCCCGTCCTTTGGCGCCGTCGTAGTTTTCGGGGCTAATCGAGCGGGTCTGGGCATCGGACAATCGTGATAAATTGCCGAGATTCATGCCTAATCCATTGAAATTTGCCATAATGTTCCTCCTTGAACAGCGGTGGCGTGGTTGCGGTGCATCTATCTTACCATACTCATTCTGTTATGAGATATGCGGTTTCTTGTCTGGTACCGGGCACGTACTCCCCAGCGTCATTCCATGCCGGTTGCCACCGGCGTGGAATCTCCTTGGGCGTGCCAGCGGATGGTTGTGTGTCTCGCACAGGGCACACAGAGGACACAGAGACATACAAGTTAATGCGTAGGGAATCGCACAGGCTGCGGTGCTACGGTTAATACGTGCGAAATCGCAGCAGGCTGCGGTGATACTTCACGCTTCCTCACTTATCTGTTACAATATATCTACCCAGCCCCCTCCGGGGGGGGTATAGGAGAATAACGGATGTGAGTAGTCACAAAGAGCAAGTGCAACAACGCTTACGGACCATCGAAGGCCACGTGCGCGGGATTTATCGCATGGTCGAACAAGACAGCTATTGTATCGATGTGTTGATGCAAATGGACGCCGTGCAAAAGGCTCTCGACCAAGTGGGACGTATGGTAATGGATCAACACTTGCATGGTTGTGTGACCACTGCAATCCGGAGTGACGACGCCGTCGAACGCGAGCGAGTCATCGGTGAACTCATGCAGGTATTTAGCGAACGGAGAAAGTAACATGGATCGGATTGAATTGCCCGTAGGTGGCGTGACATGTGGTGGTTGTGCTGGCCGCGTTAGCAAAGCCTTGTTGGCCGTACCTGGTGTTACTACTGCCCTCGTCAACGACGATCGTAGCCAAGTGACCATCGAAGGTGCCGCATTAGAGCGTCACGTATTGGTATCCGCCATCCAAGATGCCGGTTACCAAGTGTTGGCCCCGACCATGATTGCCTTGGGTGCCGATGATGGTGCCAGCTGCTGTGGTGGTAGTTCCGAAGGCTGCTGCTAGGTGGTGGTTGGCGTAATTTTGTGATGTGGAGTAAATACTCCACATCACGCTCCCTTTAATCCAAAGGAACGGTAATGACGACAAATGATACGATGCGTGAATTTGCGGTAACGGGGATGACCTGTGCCAGTTGTGTGATGCGTGTCGAAAAAGCCTTGCGTAAAGTCGACGGTATCAGCGCCGCCACAGTGAATCTCGCCGACGAACATGCCGTCGTCCAAGCAACCCCTGCCGGCTTGATTACTGCGGTGGCTGCTGTCGAAAAAGCCGGTTATGGCGTGATTCGTGAACAACTCGAGTTGCCGATTACCGGCATGACCTGTGCGAGTTGTTCGGCCCGAGTCGAAAAAGCGCTCCGCAAACAGCCAGGGGTGTTGTCTGCCACCGTAAATTTGGCCGATGAACGGGCCACCATTGATTTTTTGCCGTTAGTGATGACCCAACCGCTATTGATTGCTGCTGTCGAAAAAGCCGGCTATGGCGTGATTATTACCGAAAATAGTGTCGATGCCAATGACAGTGAAGCCGATGCGCGTGCCCTCGAACTTGCACAGCGCTGGCAACGCTTGTTGGTTGCCATGGTATTTGCCATACCCCTGTTTGTCATCTCGATGGCCAAAGATTTTGGGTTGATTGCGCCATGGCCCATCGGTAGTGCTGTCGCCATGGTGGCCAGCAAGGGCATCGCCCACATGCATATGATGCCGGCACAGCTCGACGCCTACAATTGGTTTTTTTTGGTGCTGGCACTCCCCGTCCAAATCTATGCCGCCAGTGATTTTTATCGGCATGCCTGGGGGGCATTGCGTAACCGCACCGCCAACATGGATACCTTGATTGTGCTCGGCTCGAGTGCCGCCTTTTGGTATAGCACGATTTTGTTAATCGGTGGTGGGGTCGGGCATGTCTACTACGAAACAGCTGCTACGATTATTGCCTTGATTTTGGTCGGCAAATACCTCGAAACCCGCGCTCGTAGTCAAGCCAGTAGTGCAGTGCGTACCCTGATTGGCTTGCAACCCAAAACTACGCGTGTGCTCCGGGCAGGGGTAGCCAGCGAGGTTCCCACCGCGCAAGTACGCCGGGGCGAAATCGTGATTGTCAAGCCCGGCGAACGCATCCCCGTTGATGGTGTGCTGGTGAGTGGCAATACCACGGTGGATGAAAGCATGTTGACAGGCGAAAGCCTACCCGTCGGGCGCAGTTTTGGCGAGCGTGTGATTGGTGCCTCGATTAATCTGACGGCCGAAATTCAGCTCCGGGCTGAGGCGATTGGCAGTGATAGTGTGTTGGCGCAACTGGTGCGCCTCGTGCGCCAAGCCCAAGGGAGTCGCGCACCCGTGCAACAACTGGTCGACCAAATATCGGCGATTTTTGTGCCCGTGATTATTGTGTTGGCGCTGGTGACATTTGGTGTGTGGTGGCTAGTAATGGGCGTGCCCCTCACCCAAGCCTTGATGTTTGGGGTGGCAGTGCTGGTGATTGCCTGCCCATGTGCACTTGGCCTCGCCACGCCGACGGCCATCATGGTGGCGAGCGGGGTGGGGGCTAGTCATGGGGTACTCATCAAAGGCGCCGCGGCGCTAGAGCGGCTGGCGCAGGTGCGGATTGTGGCCTTCGACAAAACCGGCACGATCACCGAGGGCCGCCCCCGTGTCCAAGAAATCGTTGCGTTAGGTGACGAAAACACCCTGCTGGCCTTGGCGGCTGCAGTGGCCGCCGGCAGCACTCACCCCTTGTCGCAGGCGATTGGGGTGGCGGCCAGTGATCGTACATTGGTCATCCCCGTTGCCAGTAATCGCCACGATTTGGCGGGGCGGGGTGCCGATGCCCAAATTGCTGATCAATACGTGGTGATAGGCAATCTGACTGCCATGCAAGAATTTGGCGTCGATGTGGCCCCGTTGCACGATGCAATCACCCGCCTCCAGGCTGCCGGCCAGAGCATTGTGGTGGTGGCAGTCGCTGGGCAGTGCCACGGAGTGATTGGTCTGCGCGACCAATTGCGCCCTGAGGCCCCGGCGGTGGTGGCGCAGTTGCAGGCGAGTGGTGTGCGCACAGTGATGATTTCGGGTGACAATCAGACCACCGCCACGCGAATTGCCGCTGATGTGGGTATTACCGAGGTGGTGGCCAATGTGCTCCCCGCTGCTAAAGTCGATGCGGTGGTGGCACTGCAGGCGCAGGGTGTGGTGGCCATGGTGGGCGATGGTATCAACGATGCCCCAGCGTTGGCGCGAGCCGATGTGGGTATTGCCATGGGCAGCGGTACCGATGTTGCCATCGAAACTGCTGATGCTATCGTGATGCGCAACGATTTAACCCTCGTGGCGCTGGCGTTGCGCTTGGGGCAAGCCACCCTCTCCACCATCCGCTGGAATCTGTTTTGGGCCTTTGGCTACAACGTCATCGGCATCCCATTGGCCGCCGGTCTGTTGTATCCGTGGTGGGGCATTCAGCTCAGCCCGATTGTGGCGGCGGGGGCGATGGCCTGTAGTTCGGTATTTGTGGTCACCAATTCATTGCGCTTACGGCGATTTCGCAGTTAGTAAGCGGTGAATAGTTTTTTTGTAATCAGACAAAAGAGGACATCATGAAGCAGTTTCGTTGG
>DBCF01000229.1 GCA_002292925.1 Roseiflexaceae bacterium UBA965
CCGACGCCGGCGTTGCAGATGATGGCATCGAGGCGCCCAAAGGTGGTGAGTGCCAGTGCCACGACTGCGGGCATGGTGGTGGGGTCACTGATGTCGCCGGCGTAGATGGCGTGCTGGCCTGGCAAGGTTTGTTGCAGGGCTAGCAGGCGTTCATGGCGGCGGGCCACGCAGATGACGTGGGCGCCGTGCTGGGCGAGGGCGGTGGCACAGGCCTGGCCGATGCCGGCACTGGCACCGGTGACGATGATAACGGCGTTGGTGAGTTGCACGCAGTCTCTTTTCGAATGCAAAGACAATTATTGGCTATATTGTAGACCAATTCTATGCCCGCACATGCTGGGAATAGACGGCAATGAGTTGATCCATCGACGCCTGCCAACTCTGTTGTGATGCGTATGTAATCGCCTGCTGGGCGATGGTCTGGCGCAATTCAGGGGTGTCACGCAGGCGCATTACCGCATTGACGAGAGCGTCGGGTTGGTTGGGGTCATAGACCAGGCTGTTTTCGCCATGGCGTAGGGTTTCTTGGAGCCCTCCCACAAAGGGGGCTACCACGGGTAAGCCACAGGCCATCGCTTCGACGGGGGCGAGCCCAAAAGTTTCGCTTTGGGACGGGAAGACAAAAATATCGGCGGCGTTGTAGGCATCAATCAACTCTTCGCCTTGTAAGACGCCGATAAAGTGGGCATTGGTGTGGGCGAATTGGCCATGAGCGATGGCTGATTCGGGGCCGCCACCGACGAGGGCCAGGCGCACGCCGGGCATTTGGGTGAGTGGGATGAGTGACGCAATGCTTTTTTCGCGGGATAACCGCCCCACATACAGGGCGATGAGGTCGTCGGGATGACCGTTGCTCATGCGGGCGCGCATCGCCTGGTTGCGGGGTTTGGTACGGAAGCGCTCGAGATCGATGCCCCGGCGCCAATGCTGGCCACGTTTGATGCCACCCGCAGTGATTTGGGCCAAGGCGTGGCGGGAAGGAGCGAGGGTGAGTAAGGCGCGGTTGTGCCACATCCGAAAGAAAGCCCAGGCGATGGGTAAACCCCAGGCGCCGGCGTACTGCGTGACATAATGGGGAATGTCCATGTGCACGGAGGCGATGAGTGGCACGTGGCCGATTTTGGCCATAATGACGCCTGCAGTGCCGATGAAGGTAGGGTTCATCACATGGATTATTTGTGGTTGGAATGCGTTGATGGCTCGTATGGCTGCTGGGGTGGGCAGGCTACAGTAGAGCTCCGGGTAGAGCGGGAAGCGTGGTCCCCAGGCAGGGTAGACGGGATAGCCGAGTGCTTCGGTAGGTGCGCTGGGTGGCCCAAAGATGATGACTTCGTGACCGTGGGCGCGGAGATGGCGGAGCATTTGTAGAGTAATGGTGACGACACCATCGACTTTAGGCAGAAATGTTTCGGTAAATAGTGCAATGCGCATGGATGCTCGTGTATATTGGTGGATGGTAATTACGATAGCATAATTTGTTGAAATCAATGAATTGCTATTGTTGTGTGATAAACAGATGAACAGGGCGTAAAAAAGTGTCACATGGTACAATGTCAGCGCCAATGGAATATGAAATAGGGGGTGTGTGTTGATTGCAATGAACCGAGTGTCGACGTTTTTTCGTGAGTCATCGCCGGCAGTAGTGCGGATTTTGATTCATAGCTTGTTGTTTGGCTTGGCGGCGAGTGTCTCGGATGTGTTATTTAATTTTTATTTAGATAGTCTCGGCTACGGCAATGAAGTAGCCGGACAGATGAATTCACTTTTTAGAATAGCAGGGTTTGTCTTTGGCATCCCATTGGGGATGTTGATTGACCGGCGTGGTGCGCTCAAAATGCTCTATTTTGGGATTAGTAGCTATGCGATCGGGTGGGCCGTGTTGTTGACGTGGACCGATATTCGGATTATTGCGCCGGTCTATTTTTTGATTGGGGCAGCCAATATCGCCACCTATACCGCAATTATGCCGTTGTTGAGTAGTGTCATCGAACCCAAGCAACGGGCGACGTTGTTTGGTATTAATGCTGGGGCCACGGTAGCGGTGGGCTTTGTGGGGTCGTTGTTTGGTGGGGCTTTGCCAGGCTTGATTGCACCATTGCTGGGGGTCGGGGCGACAGATGCCTTGGCTTATCGGGTGGCGTTGTTTAGTGTGACGATTATCGGTTTGATTGCCGTGTTGCCATTGCTCGGTGTGCATGCGGCAGTGGCCAAACAACAGAGTGATGGCCGCATGCCGGTCGCGACCGCCGATCAGACACCGATTCCGTTTATGCGGATTATGGGATTTGCGTCGCAGTCGTTGTTGTTGGGGGTGGCTGGTGGGTTGGTGGTGCCGTTCCAAAACTTGTTTTATCGCCAGCAATTCAACCTCGATGATGCGACGGTAGGCATGATTTTGGCACTTTCGGCCTTTGCGATGGGCTTTGGTAGTACCATTGGTGGTGCCATGGCCAAACGCTTTGGGTTGCGCCGTGCCGCTGCATTGTCACGGCTATTGTCGGCACCGACGCTATTGTTAATGTTGGTGCCGTCGTTATGGGTATCGTGTTTGGCCTATTTTTTGAGCCGTATCATGGTGGGGATTACCTTCCCACTTGCAGATGCGTTGGTCATGCAATCAGTGCCGGTGAAGCAACGGGGCACGAGTATGAGTTTGAGTAGCATGTTGTGGTCATTGGGCTGGGCTGGTACGGCCTATTTGAGTGGGTTTATCCAACGCGATTATGGGTTTTACTGGGTATTTATCGCATCGGCGGTAGCGTATGCGGTGAATGCAGTGATGTTTTATTTGATTCCATTCAAGGATGAAGGCCACTAAGCGTTAATCGTATCAGCGGAGTAATTCGGGTGACGATGGGGGGCACCTCGTGGTCACCCGTGCCTGTGTCCACCACAAAATCGGCTATGATAGATGTGAGTTATTTTCTAAACCGAAAGCACAAGGCATACGCATGTCGCGATTTTCACAGTACTCCCCGTTGGTATGGCGGTTGATGGTGTTTGCCTTTATTATCGGATTAACCTCGAGTTTGCCCGATATTTTGTTTAATTTCTATCTGTTGAGTTTGGGATTTGACAACAGTGTGGCTGGCGAGCTGGCGAGTATTGTGCGTTTGGCTGGGTTTGCCATGGCGATTCCCTTGGGGATTGCGGTGGATCGTTTTGGCGGCATCCGCACGGTGCAGGTGGCGGCACTCATCAACATTGTGGTGTGGTTTGCGATATTAAACGTGACCGATTTGGCGTGGTTGCGCGGGATTTATTTTTTCTCGGGGGTCTTTTTTACGGCACAAAGTGTGGCCGTATTGCCATCGATAATTCGGGTTACCACACCCGAACAACGCCCGTTTTTGTTCGGGTTAAA
>DBCF01000240.1:0-6336 GCA_002292925.1 Roseiflexaceae bacterium UBA965
GGTGGGTGGGACGGGGGTATCGGTGGCACTTGGCACTGAGCTTGCGGTAACAGTCGGTGCCATCGTGTTGGTGCTGACAGCTGTTTTGGTTGTAGTGGGGGTGAATGTCTTACTCGGGGTAAATGTCATTGTGAGGGTAAATGTCAATGTTGGCGATGGGGTATTGGTACTAGTATTGACTATTACGGTGGCGGTCGCTGGTACGGCTGTCGCAGTATCAACGACGGGTACGGCTGTCGCTGGGGGTTTGGGTTTGGTGGCTTTGGGTTTGACGGTGGCGATTTCAGCCGTGTTGGTGGGGATGATGATAATCAGTTCACTCGTTGCCGTCGGTATGACGGTCGCTGTGGCTGTTGTCGTCACGGTGGGAGTTTCGCTAACTGTAGGGGTGATGGTTGGTGTAGAATTTGCCGCAGAAAACGTCGTATTGATGAGTATCAAAAACGTTATCACCAAGCCAATGCCGATGGGCAATATGAAATTGAGTGGGATGGCTTGGGCCCGCACTAGGGGCCGGTTGGGGAGATTACCGCGTGCTTCTGGTACATTACGTCGGCGTGGTTGAGTTGAGGTGTTGAGCGTTGGTGCTGGTTGGAATGTCGGGTTGGTCGTTACACCATCATCTGACTCTATTGCCCGAGTGGCTTTGGGTGAGGAGTTGAGCGGTTGGGCCAGCCCTGCCACCAATGCCGCTGATACGGTGGTAGTGGGTAGTTGGGCAAATGCCGCATCAATCGCCATGCTAAAAGCCAAGCCTGTCTGATAGCGTTGGGCGGGGTCTTTGGCGAGGGCTTTGGCGAGTACATCAATCAGGGCATCGGGGAGCCCGTTGAGTTGAGTGGGGAGCGGTGGTGGAGTTTTTTGGGCATGGGCGACGATTAGGTCGGGGGTATTGCCACGGAAGGGGATTTCGCCGCTAAACATTTCGTAGGTGGTAATCGCCAACGAATAGAGGTCGGTGCGGTAATCGACCACACTACCCGACACTTGCTCGGGTGACATGTATTCGGGGGTGCCCATAAACAACCCGGTGCGGGTGAGGCGCCCTGATTCATCATCACTCGAGACAGAAATACCGAAGTCGGTCAGCAAAATCCGCCCATTGGTATCGATGAGGATATTTTGGGGTTTGATGTCGCGGTGCACCGCGCCGCGGCTATGGGCATAATCGAGGGCTGATGCAACGGCACGGATGATGATTGCGACGGTTTCGCCGGGTAGGGCGTCGCGTTCGCGAATCACGGCATAGACACTGCGCCCATCGATGAAATCCATGGCGAGGTATTGGATGCCGTCGGTTTCACCGACATCAAACAAGGTAACAATATGGGGGTGTTGGAGTGCCGCAACGATTTTGCCTTCACGCCGGAAGCGCGCCGAAAACTCGGGGTCGCTGGCAAGTTGCGGGGAGAGTACTTTGAGGGCAACTTGGCGACCCAACACCGTGTCGAGGGCGCGATAGACGCGTGCCATGCCCCCACGACCAATTTCTGCTTGTATTTTGTAGCGATCTATGCGCCGACCAACCAAATTGAACACTGCGTTACATACTCCTACTGAGGCGGTATGGTATAATCCGCATTAGTGAGTGTATTGTACCATACGCGCTTTCGGTATGAATATTGTTAACGGACATACTTGTGAATTGTGATGGAAGGATGAAGCCATGAATGCCAGCCCTGTTCCGCGTTTGCGCATTCGTCACCCTGAATCCGCTGAGGTCCAAATTGAATGGCATCGCGACATTATCACCATTGGTCGTGATCAGCAAAACGATATTGTGATTGCGCACCCACTCGCATCGCGGCGCCATGCCACGCTCGAGCGTGACACCACTGGGTATGTGGTGCGTGACCTCAAAAGCACTAATGGTACCTATGTCAATGGTGAAGTGATTTCAGACATGCATCGCCTTAATAGTGATGATATCGTGATTATTGGGGCAAGTGAGATTATTTTTGTTGACCCCGAAGCCACCCAACGTGGCAATTTACCATTGTTTACGTTCAAACCCGCTCCCGTTGATGGTGATATTGCCATCGATGACGATGCCAAAACAATCCATATCAAAGGGGTGTTGCTTGACCCACCCTTGACTGTCAAAGAATTCCAATTGTTGTATTTGTTGTATCGTCGTCAGTTGCATGTTATTAGCAAAGAAGAAATCGCCAAGGCGATTTGGGATTATGAAGTCTACGACTTCAATGCCATTGATGCACTCGTCTATCGGGTGCGTCAACGCATCGAAATCGACCCGGCCCTGCCCAGATATCTGGTGACGGTGCGCGGGTTTGGCTACAAACTTGTAGTGGCCCCAGAGGCCCAAGGATAATAGAAGCGTATGTCTGACATGCAATTTGTGGCAGTGCCCCAGCTTCGTGGCACGCTTGATGTGCCCGGTGACAAATCCATTTCGCACCGGGCGGTAATGTTCAATGCGATTGCCGAAGGTACTGCGCATATCACCCACTTTTTGCCGGGGGCAGATTGTCTGTCGACGATTGCCTGCTTCCGGGCGATGGGGGTGCAAATCGACCACCATGGTGACACGGTCACGGTACATGGTGTGGGGTTACGTGGTTTGCGCGAGCCGAATGACGTCCTCGATTGCGGGAATTCGGGTACCACGTTACGTCTGTTGACGGGGCTCCTTGCGGGGCAAGCAGGCAAATATGCCGTCTTGACCGGTGATGCCTCGCTCCGTTCGCGACCACAGCGGCGCATCATCGACCCGTTGCGGGCGCTGGGTGCCCAGCTCGATGGCCGCAACAATGGCGCCTTGGCGCCATTGAGTGTGCGGGGGGCTACTATCCACGGTGGTGCCTACGAGTTGCCGATTGCGTCGGCCCAAGTCAAAAGTGCCTTGTTGCTGGCTGCTTTGTCGGGCGACGATGTGTTGACTCTGACTGGGCGCACCGATGGCCGTGATCATACCGAACTGATGCTGGCGGGCATGGGAATCGACATCCGCACCAATGGCACTACCGTCACTTTGAGTCCACCGGCACACCCTGTGTTGCCGTATGCCTTGTCGTTGCGGGTGCCGGGCGACCCCTCGTCGGCGGCTTTTTGGTGGGTGGCAGCGGCCATCCACCCCAATGCCGAAATCACCACTACGGGTGTGGGCATGAACCCGACTCGCATCGGTGCCCTCGAGGTACTCACGGCCATGGGTGCCCAGATTACCATCAGCAATGCTCGTACCGAAGGTAGCGAACCGGTGGCTGATGTGACGGTGCGCTCGTCGTCATTGCAGGCAACGACGATTCGGGGGGCGATTATCCCCCATCTCATCGACGAAATCCCGGTGCTGGCCGTGGCTGCCGCCATGGCGCACGGGCAAACCGTGATTGCCGATGCCCAAGAGCTCAAGGCCAAAGAAACCGACCGGATTGCCACGGTGGTTGCTGCCTTGCATGCCATGGGTGTGACGGCTGAGGCAACGGATGACGGCATGTTGATTACGGGGCGGGGCGCCCTCAACGGCGCGACGCTGGCTAGCCACGGTGACCATCGCTTGGCGATGGCATGGGCGGTGGCGTCGCTGGTGGCAACTGGATCGACGACGATTCAAGGTACGGATGCGGTAGATGTGTCGTATCCCGGTTTTTGGCGCGATTTACAGTTGATTGCGCGTTGATTCAGGAGCACTACAGTGAAAATTCTCGTAACGGGTGGAGCCGGCTATATTGGAAGTGTCGCTACCGCTGAGCTCGTCGCCGCTGGGCACGATGTAGTCGTGGTTGATAATTTGTACCAAGGCCACCGCGAAGCAGTCCACCCCGATGCACAGTTCGTCCAGGCTGATTTGGCCGATATGGATGCCGTCAAAACCATCTTTGCCCAACACACCGGTATTGACGCCGTGATGCACTTTGCCTCATACACGTTGGTGGGTGAAAGCATGCAAAACCCCGTCAAATACCTACGCGACAACACCGTAGCCGGGGTCAATCTCATCGATGCGGCGGTGGCAGCGGGGGTGGGACGCGTGATTGTCTCGTCGACGGCCAATCTGTTTGAAAAACCGGATAGCATGCCGATTGAGCCCGATAACACCATCGTGCCTGGCTCGCCCTACGGTGAATCCAAATACATTCTCGAGCGCACCTTGCATTGGTACGAGCGGATTCATGGCCTCAAATATGCCTGCTTGCGCTACTTCAATGCCGCTGGTGGTACTCATAATCGTGGTGAAGACCATACGCCCGAACTGCACCTCATTCCCGTGGTGCTCCAAGTGGCCTTGGGGCAACGCGAGTCGATTACTTTGTTTGGTGGCGATTACCCTACCCGTGACGGTACCTGTGTGCGCGACTATGTGCATATCGTCGACTTGGCCCAGGCGCATATTTTGGCACTTGACGGGATTGCCCGCCTCGGGAGCCGCAAATACAACCTCGGCAATGGCGACGGCTTTACCAACCTCGAAGTGGTACAAGCGGCCCGCCGGATTACCGGCCATGCCATCCCGTGTACGATTGGCGCGCGTCGCCCGGGAGATCCGGCCATATTGATTGCTTCTGCCAAAAAAATCCGCGAGGAATTGGGATGGGAACCACGCTATCCCACTATCGACCAAATTATTGGCAGTGCTTGGGAATGGCACCAAAGCCACCCCGACGGCTACCGCACCAAATAAAAACACTCCGTCCGCGCTGGTGGGTATCAGCGCGGACGGGGCTAGTTTATTCACCCCGCGCGGGGGTGTTTTTTTACATAATCAACAAAATCAGTATAGTCGCGAATATAGTCATCGGCGTCGTAATAATCAGACGCAAACACCAACAGCACGGCATCATGTGAATAGCGGTATTGGATACCCCATGTCAACGGCGGCAAATAAAGGCCGATTTGGGGTTTGTCGAGGATGAATTCTTGGCGATTGACCCCGTCGTCGGCCACCACGGCTACGCTGCCGGTGACGGCAATCAAAAACTGATGACAGGCGATATGGGCGTGCTCGCCGCGGGTTTCGGCGGTGGGGACACCCAACACCAAAAAATAGCGCAGGGGCGTAAACGGCACGTCGCGCCCGAATTCACCCACTGACAGCGCCCCTCGCATGTCAGGCACAAATTTGAGGTTGTAGAGCGCCACTCCCGCCACATTGCTCGGGGTAATCGTGGTGGTGGTGACCTTGGTTTGAGCGTGTCCGGTCTGGTAGAGGGGCGTGTCGACATAACCGACGATTTTGGCGGGGTTGCCCATCACTACGGCTTTGGGGGGCACAGATCCCGTGACCACCGCGCCATGATTGATTTGGGCGCGAGTGCCGACGATGATGTCGCCACTAATGGTGACATTGGCCCCGACCCAGGTGTCGGCTTCGATACGTACAGGCGCCAAAATAACGGTATTGGCACCAATGGTGACGTTGGCGCCGATGCTGACGCCTAGTTCGATATATACCCCTGGCATGAGGGTGGCCGTGGGATGAATGCTCATAAAGAGGTATTCCTCGCAGACAAATTTTTTCCATTATAAACGATGCCATGAAGTGCTGTCGCAGGGGGCAGCACTTCATGGCCGGGCAGGTTTGGGTTATTTCAAAAATATTTCGATGACGGGGACGGCCACATCGGGGCGAATGATGGGTACTTGGATAGCTATGGGTGTCTGGCTGGCATTGCCGGCCATCCCCGACCACGACGCTTCGCTTACTTCACCGAAGTGCACTTCGCTACCGTCGTGCAGGAATTGAGCGTAGTCGACGTGTTCGGCCAAGCCAGGGCAGTAGATGTCACGAAACGGCCACGCAAAGATGTGCAAATAAAGCCGATTGGTGGTGGGGTTGTAGGTGTAGCGGCAATCGGTGGGGGTGACAAAGTGCTCAGGGGCTGCCACACAGCCATAAATCGATCGGCTATGCAATTGCATCCACGCACCCATCCCTTCGAGGCGCTCGATAGCTCGGGCATCAAACAAGCCGCGGGCGGTAGGACCCACGTTGAGGAGCAGATTGCCGCCTTTGCTGACACCGTCAGACAGCATGCGGATGAGCAAATCGACACTCTTCCAGGTATGTTCGTCGCGGTAATAGCCCCACGAGCCACTAAAGGTCTGGCAGGCTTCCCACACTACCGGCTTGCCGTTGGCGTCCTTGAGTCCGCCTGCGGGCTGGAATTGCTCGGGGGTGACGAAGTCACCGACGTCGGGTAAATCGAGGCGGTTGTCGACCAAGGCGTGCGGTTGGAGTTCGTGCACGATGGCGTACAATTCCTCGGATTCCCAATCGGTGTGACCTTTGCCGTCTTCACCCGGGTACGAAAAATCGAACCAAAACAGGTCGATTTTGCCGTATTGGGTGCAGAGCTCGAGCACTTGGTCGCGCAT
>DBCF01000240.1:6470-8446 GCA_002292925.1 Roseiflexaceae bacterium UBA965
CCGACTTTGATGCCTTCGGCGCGGAAGGCCTCGACCGTCTGGCCAATCAAATCTTGTTGGTAGGGGGTGTTGCTGATGCAGTAGTCGGTGTGTTTGGTGGGCCATAAACAAAAGCCGTCGTGGTGCTTGGTGGTGATGACGAAATATTTCATGCCCGCCAATTTGGCCATACGGGCCCATTCTTTGGGGTTAAACAAATCGGGGTCGAAGTGGGCGAAGTATTTTTGGTAGTCGGCAATGCTGATTTCTTCGCGGTTGCGGATCCATTCGTGGCGGGCGGGCAAGGCGTACAACCCCCAGTGGATGAACATGCCGAAGCGGTCGTGGGTAAACCAGGCAGTGTCTGGTTTGCTGAAACGGGACGTCATTGGCGTTTCCTTTGCAGATTGAATGAACAACTGGGACAATCGTAGTATACGGCATATTTTATATTTGTTTGCAAAAAAATATTAGATTGATGCTGTCTATATCGGTAAATTAGTGATTGATATGCAAAAAAATAATAAGCCGACAATATTGTGGGTTTGCAACGAATGTCGAATATATAAAATCCCTGTGACACAACCATTGCGCCACAGGGATTAGTCATTGAGTAATCAGGCAGCCGGGAGTTGTTCTGGGGTGTCGAGCGCCCGTAATTCAGGCACTTTGGCGGCGGTACCTGCGACGACACCAATACACAATATGCCACCAATCAAGACGGCAAGGGGTGCGCCAACGACGCTTGCGGTTAACCCCACCACGAACTCACCCAGCTGGGGGCCACCGGCCACAAAAATCATGTTGACGGCAGTCATGCGGCCACGCAGCTCATCGGGGGTGAGCAATTGGCGTAGGGTACCGCGGATAATCATGCTGACGGTATCGGCGGCACCTGACAGTGCCAAGGCCACCACGGTGAGGGGGTAATAGGCCGATGCGCCAAAAATAACAATTGATAGACCAAATATGGCCACTGAAATCAAGAGCACTGGGCCTTGCTTGCGGATTTGGCGCGTACTCAACAGCAAGGCGGCGACTACTGCCCCTGCTGCAGGGGCTGCGCGCATGAATCCGTAGCCTTGGGCACCCACATTCAAAATTTCATCGGCAAATATGGGCATCAAGCTCGTACAGGCTCCAAAAAAAGTGGCAAAGAAGTCGAGTAACATAGTTGAAGCCATCAGCCGATGTTTGAAGACAAACTTGAGTCCTTCAAAGGCATCAACTAAGCGTACCGGTGGGCGGTTGCTATTGATGATCACTGGCTTCATCATCATGGCAGCCACGACCACGGCGATGTATGATGCCGCATCAAACCAATACAACGGTACCACCCCAAAAATGGCAATTAGGATGCCAGCGAGTGATGGTCCGATGACTGTTGCCATTTGCCACGACAAAATACCAGCACTCATGGCCTGCGATACCATTTCGCGAGGGACCAGTGCCGGTGTCATGGCTTGCCGGGCCGGCATTTCGAACGATGACGCAATCGCGGTCACAATCACCATCGCATAGACGAGCCATAATGCGGGTGTGGCCAAACTGCCGGCAATTGCGAGTATCACTGATGCAAGCAACGCAATGATTGAAGTCACCATAATGACTTTGCGTCGTTCAAAACGATCTGCGGCCACACCAGCAAATAATGCTGATAACGTCATTGGGATGACGCGCATTAATCCGATTAACCCTAAAGCCAAGGCCGGATTGTGCCCTTGTGCGGTGGCGATTTGGTAGACCTGCCAGTCTACAGCTACAATCCGCATCTGAGAACCGGTGATGGAGATGAATTGGCCTATCCACATCAAGCGAAAGTCGCGATACTTGAGGACTTCAAGTAAACCAGCCTGCCGTTCCATGTATTAACCTTTTATTAAAAAAATGCTGTGCATTATAGTAGCACAAAATGACGTAGGAAGTAGGAAGTATAAAGTAGGAAGTATAAAGTAGTAGAGACGCAGTCGAGACGCAGCCTGCTGCGGCGTACTGCG
>DBCF01000257.1 GCA_002292925.1 Roseiflexaceae bacterium UBA965
CTTTTGCCGATGCTGGTAGGATGCATCATTACCACGCTGGTATTGAAACCACACATTCCTGCGCGTAATTTGCGTTGGATATTTTGGGGTATCGTGATTGCAATTCCATTGTTGCGGATTGGCATGATGTGGAGTCATGTAGGCACTGATTGGGATACCACGATATATCCCATAAGTACGGTTTCAGTCATCCCATTCGTATATCAACCATTTTGGGTATGGTTTTGTATTGTTGCGAGTGCCCAAGTCTTGTTGTGGATCAAATCACCGGATACCCAGATTGATGCCGTATGGTGGGTTTTATTGGTCGCTATGTCTGTCGTGTTGCAGCAGATTGTGGGGTATTGGGTCGTCAATGGCTGGCAAAATACCATACAAATCACGGCAATTGCTAATTGGTCTGCATTGTGGGATTTACTTACCAATCTCCGTATCGCAATACCGCCAATATTGTTGGTGATTGAGTATGCTATCCGTAATTATCCAATGCTCCAGGTGATATATGGATGGTGCATCCCAATTGTGGTGATTACCGTGTGTATGATGCTTTTGATGAGTAATGGTGCAACTCAATGGTATAACCGGGTTGTACGTATCGCACTCACCATGATAATGCTGACGATCTTTGTGATTATCAAAGGGACACAAAATTTCTTTATTTATGATATCCTTACCGGGTTTTGTTTGATAGTGTTTTGTCAGTTATTACGACAACAAACATATACCCCCGTGCGGTTATTGGTAATGGGATTTGTGCTGGTTGCGTTTGACATGATGCGTCCATTTACGATGACGTTTACGCCACTATTTGCCGCCCTCGCGATATATGATATTTACAAAAAACATGGCTGGCAACGGCTTATTTATTTCTGTGTGCCGTTAACCATTATTGTTGGATGGCATTTTAATCATATATTTGTCTTAGGGCAGCTCAATTGGAGCAACCATGCCGGATTCAATATCTGTAACGCATGGCATTGTCCGCCTATTCCGTTGATTACTGAAGATGAACAATTGGCCTATAATTTGTGGCCAAATATCAACACCAGTACCCACCAAGAAAACAGCCAACGATTGTTGCATTGGTTTGTGACCTATCTACAAGCCAATCCAGGCGTTATTTTGCCGACCCTGTCGCGGTTATTGCAAAATAATTTACTGATTACCCGGACATCTTTAGAATACATTCATCCAGTAGTTGCGACGATATTTACAGTTTTTTACTTGGGGGGATTCTTGTTACAAGGCGCGGTATTTGTACATGGTATCGTGCAGTTACGGGTGCAATCGTTTTGGGTGTGGATTCGTGACCCAAAGAATGTCTTTTTTTGGTATTCAGCCATGTTATTGTGCATGTTTGTGATTACCACGCTCACCGAGTCAGGTGAAAACTACCGTTGGATGTTGGGCTTTGTGTTGGTGTTGGGGTATCTCCCGGACAACATCATTGAAATTTTGCAGACCTTGACTACGCGATTCAAATCTGTTGTGAATCACGCGGGACAACTGAGAGTCGCTCATCACAATAAATAGTGAAATCCGTGCTATAATCAGCATGTCAATTGAACGTATGGGACTGTGACACGCATCTGCGAAGACCCACCTTCAGCACACCGGTTACGGTAGCACCTGGCAAGATGTGCGGTTTGGTTCATACGGTGGAATGGTCGGCAGTGGGGTGAGACCAGCGGGATTGGCTTAGAGTTGTTGTATATACGGGCGTATGTCTCGTGACTGTCCAAGTGGTGGACAGAGGAGTGAAGCGAATGCGTGTGAAGTTGTTTGTGGGTAACTTGCCGTGGCGGATGACCAGTGAGGAATTGAGCGACACGTTTGCTCCTCATGGCGAAGTAATCAGTGCTCGAATTGTGATTGATCGCGACACCCAACGCTCACGGGGCTTCGGCTTCGTCGAGATGGAAGTCGACAATGTGGAAGATGTGATTCAGGCCACCAATGGTCTCGAAACATTCGGTCGCCCCCTTCGCGTCAACGAGTCAGACGAGAAGCCCGGTTTTGACCGTCCCCGTCGCGGTCCCCGCGATGATAATCGCTACTAAATCACGCTAATTACCACGATGGGGAGCGGCCAGGGTGCGCCACTTCCCATCGTGTTTTTTTGTGCCAAAATCCCCCCGCGACATCCATCCACCGCTTATTTTTTATAATCTATTACCACAAAACCCGTTTACAATAACGGTGTCACTTTTTTATTTTTTATGCAAGGAGTTCGTCATGCAGATGACTCGACTTGGTCGCACTGGACTTCAGGTCAGTAGTGTGTGTTTGGGTACAATGACGTTTGGCAATCAAGCCGACGAAGCGACGTCACACGCCATCCTCGATGTAGCCGTCAATCATGGTATCACCTTTATCGACACCGCCGATGTCTATCCACTCGGTGGCGACTTCAGCAGTGCGGGGCGTACCGAAGCAATCATTGGCACGTGGCTCAAGGCCCGTGGCAACCGCCACGACCTCGTGCTCGCCACCAAATGTCGTGGCGCCATGGCACCTGGTGCCAACAACGAAGGATTGTCACGCAAGCATATCATGGCAGCCTGTGATGCCAGCCTCAAACGTCTAGGCGTCGATTACATTGATTTGTATCAATTCCATGCTCCCGACCCCGAAACCCCTATTGCCGAATCACTCGAAGCCCTCACCGACCTGGTGCGGGCCGGCAAAGTGCGCTATGTGGGCTGCTCAAACTTCGCCGCCTGGCAAATCATGCAGGCACTCTGGACCAGCGACCAGCGCCAGTTGGCCACGTTTGTGTCGTTACAACCGCGCTACAACATGTTGTTTCGCATGATTGAAGATGAAATTTTGCCCGTGGCCCGTCAATATGGTCTCGGCGTCATCCCCTATAATCCCCTCGCTGGTGGCATGTTGACCGGGCGCTATATCAGCCAACGTGCCGTTGAGCCAGGCACACGCTTTACCCTCAACAATAGTGGTGAGCTGTATCGTAAACGCTACTGGAACGATATGGTGCATGACGTAGTTGCTGATTTGCATGCCTACTTCAGCGGGCGTGGCATTGCGTTGACCCATGCCGCTTTAGCGTGGGTCCGCGCCCAAGCCGGTATTACCGCGCCTATCATCGGTGCGAGTCGCCCAGAACAGCTGGCCGAATCACTGGCGGGGCTCGATGTGGTACTTGACGCTGAGGCGCTGGCCAAATGTAACGACGCATGGTTTGAACTACCCCGTGAGCGTGATATCAGCGTCGCACGGCGCTAATTGGTGGTTGCCGCAATGCAACACGAGGGGGGATGGTATTTACCATCCCCCCTCGTGTTTTTATGGGTACTCACACAAACGGATTGGCACTGGGAGTCAAAATCAATTCGGGGATGGTGGCCCGAGGGGCAAGGCTGGCCACAAATTGCACCACTTGGGCTACGTCGTCGGATTGCAACATAGCCGCTCGCCGCTCTGCACTCACTGGAGCGGGGCGTTTGTCGATGAGTGGGGTATCAACTTCACCGGGGTGGATCATCGTCGCTCGTACGCCGTGGAGGGCTTCTTCTTGGGCCAATGTGCGCACAAAGGCACTCAAGCCACTTTTGGCGGCGTTATATGATGCGCCACCCAGACTACTGGGGCGGGGCACTGAGGTCGATCCAATTGCAATGATGACTCCTTGGGCGTTACGCACCATTGGTAATGATTGACTGATGAGGTGAAATGCACCGTTGAGATTGGTGTCGATCATCATCTGCCACGACGCAGCGGTGAGCTGGACCATGGTGCGCTCAGGCAGATTGGTACCGGCGGCGCTGACGAGCACATCGATGCGCCCATGCATAAACTCGACTTGGGCGATGGCCTTGGCGACGGCTTGCGGGTCAGTGACATCACAGGGGATGACCACACCGCGATCGTGGCATTGCAATGCCACTTCTTTGAGTGCCTCAACCCGTCGGCCCATCAACACTACCGTCGCGCCTGCGTTGGCGAAGCGCACCGCACAGGCTGCGCCGATACCGCTCCCTGCACCACTAATTACCACGATTTGATTCATATTGCGTGCTCCATTCGCGCGTAGCGCGCGCGTTTTTGCAGAAAAAAGAATGTGCAGACTAATCAGCTACCGTACGCCTGATGGTGTCAGCTACTGATGGCCATAGACTGACACATGCGCCGTGCTTTGGGCATCGAACGGCGTTTTTTGCCAGTTTGCAAAACGATGTATGAGTTTCAACCCGGCCATGCGCGCCATCAAATCCATTTCGCCGGGGGTAATCAGACGACACACAATTGGTTGCATGCTGATGCCACTCGCCGATATGCGCACATGATTCTCGCTGAGGTGTTGGGTGACGGGGTCATAGCGGGCCACGTCAAACATCACCGAATCGATGTTGACTTGCTCGGCATGCACATAATCTGATTTGCCACTGGGCATCCAAGTATGCGGCAAGGCCGTTTCGACCACAAAAACCCCGTCGTCACTGAGGTGCCGGGCGGCATTGGCAAAGCACTCGATCTGGCCATCAACCGTCAACAAATTAAAAATAGTATTGAAGACCAGATAGACTAGTCCGTAGCGCTGCCCCATCTGGACGGTGCTCATGTCGCCTTGGACGACGTGGATATTTGCCCCTGCCGGCTTGGCATGCAGACGGGCAATCATGTCGTGCGATAGCTCGATGCCATCGACCTGCATGCCGGTGGCGGCTAAGGGCAGGGCAATCCGCCCTGTGCCAATGGCAAACTCGAGTGCTGATGGGGTGAGGGCGATTGCCTGCAAAAACTGCACGGCGGCACCTTCGTCACCACGCGGTGTATCATCGTAGTGGGCGGCCACCGTGGCTCCAAAACTGCTGGCTGGGTTAAATCCCTGCATCAAAACTCCTCGCTAAAAACCCAGCGTTGAGCATATGTATGCCCAACGCTGGGTCGGGTGCACCTTACCAGTGCATAGTCACAGCCAAGAATTCGTCGCGTTTGATGCGTAAGCCCTCGTACATTTCGGGGGCGTTTTCGGCATGCACATGATGGGTAATCATGTTTTTGAGCGACAATTTGCCTGACGCCGCAAAATGCGCCAACAACGGCAAGGCGCGGTCGCGGGTGAATGGGAAGTGGTCGCGCACCGTGGTGCCAATGGCACTGCCGTGCGCTCCGGTAATCGTCACCGAGCGACCATGGAGATCCCAGTACGAATCGAAGTTTTGGATGATACCGCGCGGGCTCCCCACCAACACCACTTGACCGCCATCACAGACCAA
>DBCF01000077.1:0-269 GCA_002292925.1 Roseiflexaceae bacterium UBA965
GAAACACGCTTCAAAGAGATCAACGAAGCCAATAGCACCTTGTCAGATCCCGAAAAACGCGCCGTGTATGACCGTTTTGGGCATAATGGTCCGTCAATGGGTGGCGGCTATGGTGGCGGCGATCCGTTTGGGGGTGAAGACCCCTTTGCGACAATATTCGAGTCGTTTTTTGGCGGCAATGGCGGCCGGGCTAGTCGTGGCCCGCAACGTGGTGCTGACCTCAAATACACCTTGCGTTTGACCTTTGCCGAAGCGGTGTTTGGTGCCGA
>DBCF01000077.1:324-3247 GCA_002292925.1 Roseiflexaceae bacterium UBA965
GTGGCAGTGGTGCCCAAGCGGGCACTGAGCCAGTGCGTTGTACCAAGTGTGGTGGCAGCGGCGAAGTGCGCCAGCGCTCGGCGATTTTTAATATGATGACGGTCTCAACCTGTGATGTCTGTCGCGGTGAAGGTACCGTCATCGCCATCCCCTGCCGTGATTGTCGTGGCGAAGGGCGTGTGCGCCAACCACATAAGTTGACCATCAATGTGCCAGCAGGGATTGACACCCAAGCCCAAATCCGTATGACGGGCGAGGGCGAAGCCGGTCCACGGGGTGGCCCGAACGGCAATTTGTATGTGGTGTTCGAAATCCAAGCCCACGAATTCTTCCGCCGCCAAGACAACGATATCATCCTCGAATTGCCCATCAATGTAGCCCAGGCCGCCTTGGGGGCTGATGTGCAAGTGCCTACCCTCGAAGGGATGGATACGGTGCGGATTAACGCCGGCATCCAAAACGGCACGACATTTCGCTTGCGGGGTAGGGGGGTGCCGTTCTTGCGGGGCAACGGGCGGGGTGATCAAGTGGTGGTGACCAAGGTGGTCATCCCAGACACATTGACCGCCGAGCAAAAGATTTTGTTTGAGGCCTTAGCGCACACCTTTAATCCAATGCCCAAAAGCCAAACTGGCCCTGATGGCCAACCCACCGAGGGTGGTGGCATGTCCCCTCACGACGAAGGATTCTTTGATCGCATCAAAAGTGCGTTAGGACTATAACACCATGAGCGAGCTTATTTACGGGCGGAATGCGGTACGCGAAGCATTGCGCGCCAATCGGCGCACGATGCAACGCCTACTTGTCGCCGCAGGCGCCCAGCCCGCCGGCACCTTGGCAGATGCCATTGTCTTGGCCAAAACCCAAAATATCCCCATCGAAACCATCGACCGCCGCGTGCTCGAGCAACGTTTGCATGGCCTCAATCACCAAGGAGTGGCACTCGAGACCGGCGAGTACCCCTATAGTGACCTCGACAGCATGTTGGCACTTGCCAAATCGCGCAACGAGATGCCCTTTCTGTTGTTACTCGACCACCTGCAAGACCCCCAAAACCTCGGCACGTTGTTGCGTACCGCTGAAGTGGTCGGCGTACATGGCGTGGTTATCCCTGGTCGGCGCGCCGCCGAAATCACCCCTGCAGTGGTCAATGCCTCTTCGGGCGCCGTCGAACATTTGCAAATCACCGTAGTCACCAATTTGGCACAGAGCATTGAACGCCTGCAGAAGCAGGGGGTATGGGTGGTCGGCGTCGAAGACGATGAACGATCCCAGATGTACGATGACACCGACCTCGATTTGCCGTTGGCGTTGGTGCTCGGTTCCGAAGGCCCCGGTATGGCGCGTTTGACCCGCGAGCGCTGCGACTTCCTTGTCAAATTGCCGATGCAAGGCCACATCCAATCACTCAATGTGGCGGTGGCCGGCTCGGTCATGCTCTATTATGCGGTCCATACGCGGCGCCCCAAGAAGCGCATCTAGTCAATTGAAATAAACGAGGGTTGCGATGAGTTTAACTATTCAAGCCCGCACGATTTTGGCAGAATGGGTGACATCTGAGGTGCTCCGCAAGCATTGTGGTGCCGTGGCGGCTTCGATGGCCCATTTGGCCCCTCACTACGGTGGTGACGCCGATATCTGGGAAGCCACCGGGATTTTGCACGACATGGATTACGAGCGTCACCCCTCGCTCGAGGTGGCCGAAAACGCCCACCCCTTTGTGGGAGTGCGTTGGTTGCGTGAGCATGGCTGGAGCGAAGAAATCTGTCGGGCCATCTTGTCACACGCCGATTATGCTGGTGTGTCACGCGATAGCATGATGGAAAAAGCGCTGTTTGCGGTGGATGAATTGTCGAGCTTTGTGTTGGCAGTGGCCTTGGTGCGCCCCAGCAAAAACATCGCCGATGTGGATGTAGCCGCAGTCAAGAAAAAAATGAAAGACAAGGGCTTTGCCCGCGCCGTTAATCGCGACGACATCGTGCAGGGTGCCGCCGGCCTCGGCGTCGAAGTCGATGCCTTGATTGCTGACGTGATTGCGGCCCTCAGTGCCCGCGCTACTGAATTGGGGATTGCTGGCGTCGCAGTGTAATTGGTTTGTTGTCATACCCCCCACGGGCGTCAGCCCGTGGGGGATTGTTTTTTATATTGAATCAGTTCGGTAGTGGCAGCCCCGGCTTTTGCGGTTGTGGCGGGCGGCTTGGGCAATCACCATGCCGATTTCGACGGCATTGCGGAGGCCAATCAGACCATCGTTGAGCTTGGTGGTACGATAAAACATTTCGATTTCGTTTTGTAAGTGGCGGAGCTCGCGGATGGCGCGTGACAAGCGTACACCCGAGCGCACAATTCCCACGTAGTGCCACATGATGTTTTGGATGGTTTGCATGTCGCCTTGGATCAAGGCCGGGTCAGATTCTTTGGTGAGGGTTGATTCATCCCAGCGCGGGATGAGCGATCCGTCGGGGCTGACATGGTCGTTGATGTGTTGCAACACATGCTCAGCCGCCCGCCCCCCAAAGACCACCCCCTCCAGCAACGACGTGCTGGCGAGGCGGTTGGCGCCGTGTAGGCCGGTGCAGGCTACTTCACCCACCGCATATAAATTTTTGATGGTGCTTTCGCCCCAGGTATTGACGGCCACGCCGCCACACGAATAATGCACCGCCGGCATCACCGGGATTGGTTGCTGGGTGATGTCGATACCCACCCGCAGACATTCGGCATAAATGGTGGGGAAGCGCACTTTGATTTGCTCAGCGGGCATATGGCTGGCGATGTCGAGCAAGACGTAGGGATAGTTGTTGGCTTCGATTTCGTGGTGGATGGCGCGGGCTACTACGTCACGGGGGGCGAGGTCGCGCCATTGCGGGTCGTATTTGTGCATAAAGGGTTGCCCGTCGGGAGTCAACAAAATCCCCCCTTC
>DBCF01000270.1:0-6905 GCA_002292925.1 Roseiflexaceae bacterium UBA965
GTCCACCATTGCCAGATAATCAGGTCGTATTGACCGGGGGTGATTTGGCGTAACGCCCGCCACCACGACAGCGGATTACCGCCATCGAGCCACCTATCAACCTGACAGGCAATCGGGTGTTGGCTGGGGTCGGCGGCGGTATTGCCGGGGAACAACCAGCGTGGGTAGAGTGGGGCAAATCCCCACGTCGTGACGGTATGTTGCTGATGCAAAAAATTACTCAGCATGCTGGTGAAATGTGCCACTCCGCCACGGTGGGGCGTGGTGGGTCCAATCAACAAAATCCGCATACTTACCCCCTCCCGTGAGGCGGGTTGCGCCACGTGTGCCAACGCCAGCGCCACAATTGCCACCACAGTGTATGCCACGCCACCGCTGGCACCTGGGTCGACGATTGCCCCGCATATTGCAATTGATTGTAGGCCGCACAGACGGCCCCAACCATGTCAGCCAGCACAGGGAGCGTTGCGGCGGTGAGCTGCGCCACATCGTTGGCCGTTGCGCGGGTGGCCAGTGGCATGCCGTGGTATTGATAGAGCCACCAAATCCCGCCGTACTGCATCCGGATGCGTTGGGCGCTGGTACGACTTCGCCACCATGCCACCGCAGCGATGGTGAGTCCCGCACTAACCAGCAGTCCAATCAGCCATCCCACCCAACGCATGTCTGTTGGTTGTGGTGCCTGCTCACGCGGTACGTTGGTGCGGGTGACCGTCGGTATGGCTGTGGGTAGCGGTTGTGGGGTGTTATTGGGAAAAAATGTAGGGGCGACAGCGGTGAATTGGGGAGTAACAACTATTGCCGTCGCTACCGTGTTCGGCGCGGTGTTTGGGCTCCGCGTCGTGGTATAGCCGGCCGGGGTTGGCTCGAATCGTTGCCAGCCATAGCCTTCGAAGTAGACTTCGACCCAACTATGCGCTTGCGCTTCCCGCACAACCAACGCCCCCGTACCGTCAGGTGTGCCCATGGCGTACCCTTGGGCGAGCCGGGCCGGGATGCCTTGAGTGCGTAACAGCACCACCATGGCCGTGGCGAAATCATCGCAATAACCCCGGCGACTCGTAAACAAAAAATAGTCTACCCAATCACTCGTAGTCGGTGGTGCCGGGCGTTGCTCGTCATAACGCAAGGTGCGGAGCGCGGTCTCGACCGCCACGGCTTGGTCATAGGCCGTCGTCGCTTGGGCCGTGGCCACGATTGTTTGGGCATAAGCGCCGATTTGGGGCGGGAGTGTGGCCGGTAGGGCGGTATAGATGGTGCGGATGGCGTCATTTGGTGCTGGTGCCGTGCGTAGTGCATCCGCTGGCGCCACGTTGGCGGCGCTCATCAGTTGGTATTGTTGAATGGCTCTACCCCGAATTGCCACGATGCTATCGCCGTCACTAGGGAGATTAGCCAGATGGGTCACGGTGACCGCGACAGTGTACGCTAGTGGTTGACCGATGCTCAAGAGCATGCCGTCGCGGGCTGGGGTGGCGAGCGTGATTTCGCTTTGCACGAGTCTATCTGCCTGAGGATTGTCGGTCAGTGCAATGTCGCGATCGACTGTGGTGTCTTGACTCGGAGCTTGTTGGCTCCATCCTTGGCCCGTATACCCATCAAACGTGGTCGCGCGCAGATAGTCGGGGGCACTGCTGCGTAACCGCAATACCTCGGTCTGTCCGAGGTTGCGGGCACCCCCTACCGTCATGGTGGTGTTGGCAAATCCGCCAATGCCACCGGTGGCTGGCGTATTAGTGATGCCATTCCCCAACATCCATCCCCACGCCTGTTGTGCACTTTTGATTGGCGTGCGTAGTGCATCCCAGCCGGCCAATACCCGCGTATCACGGGCAGGGATCGGCAAGAGTGCCGCAATCACTAGTGCCAGACAAATAATCCCCACGGCTTGCCCAAGCAATTGAGTGGCCGTTTGTTGTGGGCGCTCAACCTGATTATCTCGCCAGGTGACTTCGTGCCAATGAATCTGATTGAGTGCCACCAAAACTATTGCCCCACCCACAAACACCCCGATGCTGGTGGCATCGGTACGAGGGGCAAACGCATAATTTACTAGTAGGGGTATCACCGATATGCCAATACTAATCCATACCGCGTGGGCTCGGAGTAATACCCAGGTACTCACTGCCGCGAGTAGGTAGGTAAGTACCGCGAGCACCACCACAAACATCACGGCATCACTACTGGCTTGTCCTGCAGTAACCGTATGCCACCAGGCAATACTATGCAAGATGATTTCGTAGCTGATATCGAGATATCCGTTGAGACGTGCGGCATAGACTTCCCCCAGTGTGTTGGCGACGTCGGCCCGTACCAGTGGCGCCATCCATACCACCAACGCTCCTGCCCCGATTACCCCTACCCCCATCGTCGCCAGTAGGCTGTCGGTGCGCCATACCCAGACAGTGACGGTGGTCGCAATGACGGCGATAACGGCGAGTAATGGCAAAAAATCAGTGCCACTCACCCAGCCCGCCCCCACGATTTGGTGGGCGAGTACCCATTGCAACCCCAGCTGCACCAGCAATACCGTGATTGCTGGCCAGCCATTGGAGCGGGTAGTGGTGGTGGTTGCAATGACGCCGTTATCCATTAGTTATTCACTCGGCAACCCAAAAACCCGACAGGCGTTGTGCCAGGTTTGTTGGGCGACATGGTCGAGACTACATTCGTGCAAAAGCGCAATCTGTTGCGCCACCTGCACCACATACGTCGGTTCGTTGCGTTTGCCCCGGTAAGGGTGCGGTGCCAAGTACGGGCTATCTGTTTCAATCATCAGATGCCCCAGATCAAGCTGTTGCACCACGAGGTGCATGGCCTGATTATTGCGGAAGGTAATCGGTCCACTCAGTGACAACGTACAACCGACTGCGATACACTCACGGGCATATGCCAAATCCCCCGCAAACGAATGCATTACGACACCGTAAGGGTGCTGCACCTCACGGAGCACTCGTAGCGTGTCGGCGTGGGCGTCGCGACTATGGATGACGATGGGCAGTTTGAGTTCGGCTGCCAGTGCGATTTGCTGGCGAAAAATCTGCTCTTGCACCGCTACCGGCGCTTTGTTGTGGAAGTGGTCAAAGCCGATTTCACCAATCGCCACCACCTTGGGGTGCTGGGCAATCTGGCGCAGTTGGGCAATCCAATCGGGTAGCAACGCATCCTCGGGGTGATTGGGTTGCACTCCCACCACCGCCCAGCACTGCGCGGTGGCGGCGGCAAAGTCGACCACCCGTCGTGCTGATTCGAGGCTGTAGGCGATTTCGAGGTGGCGCGTGACTCCTGCCGTCTGCATACGCTGCAATACCTGTGGCCGGTCGTCATCAAATTGGCTATTACACAGGTGGGCGTGAGTATCAAAAAATTGCAGTTTGTTCATTGGGTGAAAGATTCTTTGTGGTAATGGCTCATGGTATGATGCCCATGGAATGTAATGTTATTGTATATCAGGGAAGACGTTGATGACCACCCACTTGTTCAGTCCGCTCCAACTCGGTCCCTTGACCGTCGCCAATCGCATTGCGGTGGCGCCGATGTGCCAATATTCAGCCAACGACGGCGTCATGTCTGATTGGCATCTCGCCCATTTAACCGCCATGGCCAGCGCCAGTCCGGGGTTGGTGGTCATCGAAGCCACCGGCGTCGAACGCATCGGGCGGATTTCGCACGGGTGCCTCGGCTTGTATTCCGATGCCTCGATGCGCGCCATGGCTCATGTCATCAGCTTCGCCAAATCCATCGCCCCCCAAGTCAAATTTGGTGTGCAAATCGGTCATGCCGGTCGCAAAGCCTCGTCACCCACCCCCGGCCAAGGCCATGGCCAAATCATGCCCGAGGCGGGTGGTTGGCATGTGGTTGCTCCTAGCGCCATCCCCTACGACAAGAACTGGCAAGTGCCCATCGAGCTTGACGACGCCGGCATCCAACGCATCATCGTAGCCTTCCGCGATGCCGCCGTGCGGGCAGTGGCCGCCGGTGTGGATAGTATCGAGCTCCATTTGGCGCACGGCTATCTGCTCCAATCCTTTGTCTCACCCTTGTCCAACAAACGCAGTGACCAATGGGGTGGTGACTTGGCTGGACGGATGGCGATGCCCCTCGCCGTGGTCAAGGCCGTGCAATCGGCCATCCCCGCCCATATCGCCTTTGGCGCCCGCATCAATGGCACTGACTGGCATGCCGATGGCTTGACCCCCGATGATGCCGTCGCTCAAGCCGCCCTGCTCAAAGCTGCCGGGTTGCACTTCATTTGTGTGTCGAGTGGTGGTGCCTCGCCCGATGCCAAAGTGGCCGTCGCTCCTGGTTACCAAGTGCCGATTGCAGCCCGCGTCAAACGCGAAGTAGGCATTACCACCCGCACCGTCGGCATGATTAGCGACCCATTGGTGGCCGAACAAATTTTGGCTAGTGGTGAAGCCGACCAAATCGCCCTCGGACGGGCCTTCCTCGATGACCCCCACTGGCCATGGCGAGCTGCGGTGGCCCTCGGTGAGACGGCCCATTACCCCATGCAGTACGAACGGGCCAGCGCCAAATTTTGGCCAATGTACAATAAGTAGGATTTTTTGTGGTAATCGCAACAATGTATGCGATCGAAAGGAGCTTTTTCTATGATTGATTCCATCAAACGGAACCACGCCCACCTGCACGGCAACACCATTCCACGCTTTTTTGAAAAACTAAGCGAAGCCCAGTTGCGTGCCCGCCCCACTGCCACCTGCAATTCGATTGCCTGGAATATTTGGCATTTATTGCGGATCGAAGACATCACCTTGAGTCGCTTTGTGGCCAATGTCCCCCAAGTGCATGCACAATCTGATTGGACGCAACGCCTCGCCATCCCCTACGGCGACATGGGCACTGCCATGCCGATTGCCGATGTCGAGGTGCTCTCGCAACACATCAATCTCGCCGAACTCCAACACTACGCCGCTGCCGTCGCCGCCCAAGGCACCAGCTCGATCGATGCCTTTGATGCGTCACGCACCGGCCAACGCTGGGACGAAGCCCACATGCGTGCCGTGGTCATTGGCGAATCCGTCTGTATCCCGGCCATCGCTGAAGGGGTAGTCTCATATTGGGGCAACCTCACCATCGATCAATTTGTGGTCAACTATACGACGTTGCATCCCTCGCTGCATGTCGGTGAAATCGGTGTGTTAGCTGGCTTACAAGGGGTCAGTTTGTAGTTTGTTGGAGTAGGCTATTTTTTGTCATGCACACGGTGTTGATATAACAGTATCAACACCGTGTAGTATTTGTGTGTTATTACCCCACAACCGTATTATTTTTCATAAAAAACAACAGTGCCATAGCGGTGAATAAAAGCACCACGCTCATTGCGATGGCCGCAGCCGGCTCTGTTTCGGCGGCCACATAGATTGCCAGTGCCAGGGTGCGCGTGCGGCCGGGCAGACTGCCGGCAAACAATGCAGTGGCGCCAAACTCACCTAGTGCCCGCGCCAACGCCAGCGCGATGCCCGCTTGGATGCCGGGCCACGCCAACGGAATCGTGATAAAGCGCCATACCTGCCATGCATCAGCCCCATCAATCTGGGCGGCGTGGCCGATGTCGTCATCGATGGCGTTGAGGGCCACCACCGTCGCCCGTACATACAACGGTGCCGCCACAAACAATTGGGCGATGACTACTGCGGTGGTGGTAAATGCGATTAGTACTCCGTGACTACCAAACCACCCCGTCCGCCCAAACAAACTGAGCAATGCGAGTCCTGCCACTGCGGGTGGCAGGACGGTGGGGAGGTCGACGATCATGGTGGCCCAGGGGTGCTGACCTTGACTCAACCAAATCGCCAACGGCGTGCCCAATACGATGCACAGCGCAACGGTAATAGCACTGGTGATGATGCTCAACACCAACGCATCATGTACCGCCGGGTTTGCGAGTGCCAGCCACACCTCGCTGGCACTACTGCGCCCCAACAACCCTACCAACGGCAGGCTGAGTAGCGCAAGGAGGGGCAGTGCCAGTAGCAAGAGCATCCGGTTTTTTATGGGCATGAATTCATCCAAATAATGTTGTTACGCCGTAAATCCATATGTTTGCCAAATCGGCTTGGCACTGTCGCTGGTGATGAAATCAACGAAATCCGGCGCATTGGCGGCGGCGTTGCGCAAAGGAGCGGCCACGTATTCGGCAATCACTGCCGATTCAGTAGGAATCGTCAATACCTGTATTTTATCACCCAGTGCCACTACATCACTAGCATAGACAATCCCGGCATCGGCCTCGCCAGCGCTCACTTTTTGTAATACCGCCGCGACGTTGGCTTCGTATGACACCACATTGGCAGTCACGTTGGCTACATAGTCCGCACCATAGCTTTTGGCGAGGTTGTCGAGTAAGGTCAGCCCGTATTTGCCGGCCGGGACGGTTTTGTCGGCCATTACGACGCTGACGCCAGTCGTGGCCAACGCCGCCAAATCAGGTACGTTGGCACCCGGGCGCACCGCCACTACGAGTGCGGTATGGGCGATGACCTTGACGGCACTAGCATCAATTAAGTTAGCGGCAACGACTTTGTCCATCGCAGCACGATCTGCCGCCGCAAACACATCTGTGGCTGCCCCGTCAATGATTTGTTGTGCCAATGCCCCCGAGCCACCGGCGTGGATGCTGGCAGCTGGAGTGGTTTTGGTTGATTGATACGCCTTGTCAAGCGCCTGCATGACGTTGTTTAGCGAAGAAGCCACCGTCAGATTTAAGCCACTCGTCGCCGTGCTACTACAGGCGACGACCGCTGGCCAGCCCGCCATATTCGCCACTATTGCCAAAAATCGTCGTCGTTGCATACTATCTCTCTTTGTGGTTGGGTATGATGTTGTTGATAGTATCCCTACGCCAAAACTCCACTCTGGCGTCATTCCATGCCGGTTGCGCT
>DBCF01000270.1:6945-7104 GCA_002292925.1 Roseiflexaceae bacterium UBA965
TCGCAACCGTTGCGTGGAATCTCCGTGCGTGGCGATAGATGTCGTAATATCTATTTGTCTCGCATAGGGCACGGAGCGGGCACGGAGGAATTCGTCACTTCCGACTTCACTTTCTACTTCCGACTTCACGCTTCCTACTTCGTTCAGCGTCATTCCATG
>DBCF01000270.1:7144-12167 GCA_002292925.1 Roseiflexaceae bacterium UBA965
GCAACCGTTGCGTGGAATCTCCCGAGGCTCGCCATAGGATAAGCACGCGGCACAGGCGTTTGAGAATCACCGATTGAGCGCGCAATGGTGGTACTTGGGTATCTCAATGCACCATACACAACCAACGAGCCGCTGAGATTGGCGTAGATGTTGTTGATAGTATATTTATTTAATAAGTATTTGGCAATGGTGAATTGGTGGCGGGCAGGTATTGTATGATGAGCAGAGTATTTTTTTGACAGAGGATTGTTATGAGCAATAGTAGTTTTCTCGCAATTTTGACCGAATTACATGCCCAGACCCATGCCGAACTGCAAAACGTGTTGGCCAACAATGCAGTTGAGCGTTTGCGGGCGCGGCCACACCACGACATGAATTCGATGGTATGGAGCGTCTGGCATTCAATCCGGAGCGAAGACGCCTGTATTTCGCGGTTTGTGGCGCCCCTCGAGCAAGTATTCACCACCCAACACTTTTTGACCCGCATGGGCGTACCATTTAGCGGCGATGGTTTTGGCATGACGAGTGACGATGTGACGGCCCTGAGCAACGAGATTGTGGTGGCAGAATTGATTGCCTATGGTCACGCAGTGCAGGCCCAAAGTGCAGCAGCGATTGCCCAGATGCAAGACTGGGACTTTGCCACCCCCTTTGCCGAATCAGCGATTCGCCAGGCCTGTGCCACCTATGCCGATTTGGCCAATGACGACGTGCAATCAACGGTCAATTATGCCTTGTCAATGAGCAAAGCGACCTACATCATGAAGCACTATTATGGGCATTCGCAATATCATTTGGGCGAGATTTCGGCCATCGATGGCCAAATTGCCGGTAAGCGCTATTTCACGTGGTAAGGGGTGAAGTTGGGATTGACGTTATAGTTGACATTTGCATCATTTACCCATACTATAGTGATTATGAAATTTGCATTGCCAACAACCTCTACATTGCGACGAGCTGACCTCCGACGAGTCCGTATGGGACCCGGGGCGATGTCGTGTGTTGAGGGGTAGCAAATACCCTCCGAGATTACGCCACACCACCCCGGGGAGCGCACTAGCGCCCCTGGGGTTTTTTGTATGAAGAAAAGGACGGAGCCATGGTACGTGTGGGCATTTGTGGGGTGACAGGGTACGCCGGCTACGAAGCGTTGCGTTGGCTGCGCCGTCACCGCGGCGTGCAAGTGGTGTTTGCCACATCCGAAGCCCAAGCGGGCAAATCGCTGGCTGATTCATTCCCTGGGCCGCTCGACATCGCCTTGACGTCTGTCGATGCTGCCCCGTTTGATCAGGTCGACGTGGTGTTGTTGGCGTTGCCCCACGGGGCCGCCGCCCGCACCGCCGTGCGAGCGCTCGAGGCCGGCGCCAAAGTGGTCGATTTTTCGGCTGACTTCCGCCTCGATACCGCCGAGCGTTACGCCAAATGGTACGGCCACCCCCACGAATTCCCCGCCATGCTCCCCATCCCCTATGGCATCCCCGAACTCAACCGGGCGGTGATTGCCCAAGCCCGCCTCGTGGCCAACCCAGGCTGTTACCCCACCTCGGTGATTTTGGGCACCATGCCCTTGCTCCGCGCTGGGGTGGTCACTGACGCCACGATTATTGTCGATGCCAAGTCGGGCATCTCAGGGGCTGGACGGGCCGCCAAAATCAACACCTTGTTTGCCGAGACCCACGATACCGTCACCCCCTACAACATTGGCCACGTCCACCGCCATGTGGGCGAAATTGAGCAAGAATTGGCCAAATTGAGCACCGGCATCACCCCCACGGTGATTTTCAACCCGCATCTGGTGCCGGTGGTGCGTGGCATGTTGAGTGGCATCTATGTGCGGGTCGATGCCAGCCTCGACGAAGCGACGTTGCGTGCCCTCTACACCACCGCCTACGCCGACGAGCCGTTTGTGCGGGTTTTGCCGGCCGGGCAATTGGCGGCCATGGCTCATACCACCAACACCAACATGTGTGCCATGTCGGTGACATTGGCGCAACCCGGGCTGGCTATCATCATGTCGAGTGTCGATAATCTGGCCAAAGGCGCCGCCACCCAAGCCATCCAGTGCATGAACATCATGTGTGGTTTGAACGAAACAGAAGGACTGCAATGAGCATTGATATCGTCCCCGTTACCCTCGATAATCTCGAGTTAGTATTGCCACTTATTGCCGATTATCAGCGCTTTTATCAGGCCACGCCCGACACCGAGCGCAATCGTAATCACTTTGGGCGCTTGGTGACGACTCCGGCTTTGGGGGCGCAGTGGGTCGCAATGTCGAATGCCGGTCACGCCATGGGCTTTGTGACCGCCTACCGCGTGCTGTCGTCGGTGTCTGCCGTCGAAAAATGCCTGCTCAATGATTTGTATGTGAATCCCGACATGCGTGGTCAAGGGCTAGGGCGCAAGCTGATTGTGCATTGCACGGCCTGGGCCGTCAGTCAAGGCTATGCCGGCGTCCATTGGCAAACAGCGCTCGACAATCATACCGCCCAAAAACTGTATGATTCACTCCCTACCAGCCGTGATAGTTGGCATACCTATACGTTGCGTGGAGCAGATATCAAATAAGCGTTTGGGGCGTTATCGCTGACGAATATGCGTTGCCCGCATAGGAAGGAACCTGGTTGAACATACTGCGTGTCATAAAAATTGGTGGCAATGAAATCGACGATCCCGCCTTTGTCGCGCGGCTCACAGCAGCTGTGGCTGCCATGCCGATGGTGCCCGTATTGGTGCACGGCGGCGGCAAAGAAATCGGCCAGATTCAGACGGCTTTGGGTGGCGAACCCCGTTTTGTGGCGGGGCTACGCGTCAGCGACGATACTGCCATGGCCGCCGCCGAAATGGTGCTGGCCGGTGCCGTCAACACCCGTCTGACCGTGGCATTTGGCTTGGCTGGGGTCGATGCCTGGGGCATGTCGGGGGTCGATCGCGGCTTGATTCGCGTGCAAAAACTTCACCACCCCGATGGCGACATCGGCCGGGTGGGGCAACCCGTGACGGTGCGGACGAGTGTGTTGTGGCCATTAATTGATGCGCAGGTGGTGCCAGTGATTGCTCCCATCTCATTAGGGGCTGATGGCAGTTATAATGTAAACGCAGATGATGCGGCTGGGGCGATTGCGGCTGCGCTGGCACGTGATAATCGTGACCGCGCCGTCGAAGTTACCTTTGTGACCAATGTGCCTGGCGTCAAGTTGGCTGACCAAGTGGTCCCGCAATTGACGGCTTCGGCCATCGATGCGGCCATTGCCAGCGGCGAGATTTATGGCGGTATGATCCCCAAAGTGCGGGCCGCCTTGGCGGTACTGGCCACCGGGGTCATGCAAGCACGGATTGTCGACATGGCAGGGCTTGAGCGCCTTGCCCGTGGTGAAGATGCCGGAACCTGCATCGTCACTGGTGGAGGTGCCGCATGACGCTCATTCATGATGTACAGGCCACGCCGAGTCAGCCGCCGTTGGTGAGTATGCGCTTAGCATATGCGGCAGATGTCGACGCCATCAAGGCTGTGGTTGACGAAAACGTCGCGCTGGGGCATTTGTTGCCCCGTAGCCGCGAACACATCGTGGCGGCCTTGGGCAATTGGATGGTGGCTGAGGTTGCCGGGCAGGTCGTAGGGATTGGTTCCCTACTCGAAATGGGACCCGCTTTGGTCGAAGTGCGTTCGTTGGCGGTATTGCCGGCGTACCGGCGCTATGGCGTCGGCGGCGAAATCGTCAAGGCGCTGGTTGCCGAAGCACAACAACGTGGTTATCCAACGGTGTTTGCATTGACGCGGGCTGTTGGTTTTTTTGAGCGGATGGGATTTGTGGTCACCGAGCATGAACGCTTCCCCGAAAAGGTCTGGCGTGATTGTGTGCTCTGTCCGCTCAATGATCGGTGTGACGAAACCGCAGTGGTAATCGAGTTTGCCACCTGGCGCAATGGCGCAGGTGAGAGGGGGCAGTAAGGCATGCAGGCAGGGTTTGAACGTACACCGGCGATACTCGCACTCGAAGACGGCACCATCTGGGCTGGCAGTGCGTTTGGCGCTATCGGTCAGCGCACCGGCGAAGTGGTATTTAACACCGCCATGACCGGTTACCAAGAAGTATTGTCCGATCCATCGTACTTTGGGCAAATAGTCGTGATGACGGCGCCCCATATCGGCAATACCGGCGTCAATGATGCCGATGGCGAAAGCCGCAAGTGGTGGTTGTCGGGGTTTGTAGTGCGTGCGGCCAGCCCGCGCGTCAGCAACTATCGTGCCGATAATTCACTCGACGCCGAGATGCGGGCCCAAGGCATTGTGGGCATTACCGGCATCGATACCCGCACCTTGGTGCGGCATATCCGCTCTGCCGGCGCCTTGCGTGGCGTGATTTCGTCGAGCGAGCTCGACCACGCCAAACTGGTCGCCATCGCCCAAGCTGTCCCCACCATGGAAGGCCTCGACCTCGTCCCCAATGTCACCTGCACCGAAGCCTATACCTGGGCGGGTGGCGTCGGCGAATGGGGCCTTGGGTCACGGGGCACCAAAGCGGGTCGCCCACTGCACGTGGTAGCCTACGATTTTGGCATCAAACATCATATTTTGCGCCTAATGGCCGAACGTGGTATCAAAATCACCGTCGTGCCGGCCACCACTCCTGCTAGTGACGTATTGGCGATGAATCCCGATGGGGTCTTTTTGTCAAACGGCCCTGGCGACCCCGCCATGGTGACCTATGGCATCGAATCAACCAAGCAATTGCTTGGCAAAGTGCCGTTGTTTGGCATCTGTTTGGGGCATCAAATCCTCGGCTTGGCATTGGGTGGCACCACCTATAAATTGCGCTTTGGCCATCACGGCGCCAATCAGCCCGTCAAGGCCTTTGGTAAGGTCGAAATCTCGAGCCACAATCATGGTTTTGCTGTGGCCGCTGACTCGTTGCCGGCTGGCTCGGGTGTGACCCACGTCAACCTCAACGACCAATGTGTCGAAGGGCTCGAAGCCCCCGCCCTCAAAGCCTTTAGTGTGCAATATCACCCCGAAGCCGCT
>DBCF01000270.1:12177-12299 GCA_002292925.1 Roseiflexaceae bacterium UBA965
CCTGGCCCGCACGACGCCGCCTATTTGTTCGACCGCTTTGTGCAATTGATGGAAGGGTAAACAAATGCCGAAGCGCACAGACATCAAAAGTATTTTGATTATTGGCTCGGGTCCGATTGTCA
>DBCF01000270.1:12331-14273 GCA_002292925.1 Roseiflexaceae bacterium UBA965
CATTGGCCAAGCCTGTGAATTTGACTATTCGGGTGTACAGGCCTGTAAAGCGCTGCGCAGTGAAGGCTACCGCGTCATTTTGGTGAACTCAAACCCGGCCACCATCATGACCGACCCGCAGTTTGCCGATGCCACCTACATCGAGCCACTCACCCCCGAGTCGATTGAACAAATCATCATCAAAGAGCGCCCCGATGCGATTTTGCCCACAGTGGGTGGCCAAACAGCCCTCAACTTGACCATGAAATTGCACGAATTGGGCATGCTTGCCAAGCACAATGTGCAATTGTTGGGCGCCCAACCCAAAGCCATCGCCCTCGCCGAAGATCGTGAGCTGTTCAAACAAGCCATGCTCGAAATCGGGTTGGGTGTGCCGTTGGGCGAAACCGTCACCACCGTCGAACAAGCCGTGGCCGTCGCCAACAAAATCGGCTACCCCATCTTGATCCGGCCATCGTTTACCCTTGGTGGCAGCGGCGGCGGTATCGGCTACGACGAAGCCCAGCTCCGCGAGATCGCCGAACGGGGCTTGCGGGCCTCACCCGTCACCCAAGTGCTCATCGAGCAATCGGTGATTGGCTGGAAGGAATACGAGCTCGAGGTCATGCGCGACTGCGTCGACAACTTTGTGGTGGTGTGTACCATCGAAAACATCGATGCCATGGGCGTGCATACCGGCGACTCGATGACCGTGGCGCCGGCCATGACCTTGACCGACCGCGAATTACAACGCTTGCGCGAAATGGCCAAAATGGTGATTCGCACCGTGGGCGTCGAAACTGGCGGTTCAAATATTCAATTCTCTGTCGACCCCAAAACGGGCACGCCGTTCGTCATCGAAATGAATCCGCGCGTCAGCCGGTCGTCGGCGTTGGCGTCCAAGGCCACCGGCTTCCCCATCGCAAAAATCGCCGCCTTGTTGGCTGTCGGCTATACCCTCGACGAAATCCCCAACGACATCACCAAGCTGACGCCGGCTTCGTTTGAGCCGAGCCTCGACTATGTGGTGGTCAAAATCCCACGCTGGGCCTTTGAAAAATTCCCCGGCGTCGATCCCATCCTCGGACCGCAAATGAAAAGCGTGGGCGAAGTGATGGCCATCGGGGCTACCTTTGCCGAAGCCTTCCAAAAAGCAATGCGCGGCCTCGAAATCGGCGCCACCGGCTTTGTGGGCAGCGACCAAGTCAAAATGGTGGGGTCTGATGATATCCGTATCCCCACGCCGCGCCGGATTTTCCGGGTCTGCGACGAAATCCGGGCTGGTGCCAGCCTCGAATCAATCTGCGAACGCACTGGCTTTGACCCGTGGTTCGTACAACAGTTCCAAGATATTGTGGCCGTCGAGCAAGAAATCGCCCGCCATTCCCTCGCCACCTTGCCATATGATTTGTGGTTTACGGCCAAGGAATACGGCTTTTCTGACCCGCAAATGGCTGGGTTGTTGTCAGATAAACCAGCAGTAATGCAGGTACGGGCGGCCCGCAAACAAGCCAAAATCGTGCCGGTATACCGCAAGATTGACACCTGTGCGGCCGAATTCGCGGCGGCCACTCCCTATTTTTATAGTACGTATAGTCGGCAACCTGGTAGCGATGAAGCCGAAGTCACCAATCGTGCCAAGGCGATGATTATCGGTGGTGGTCCCAACCGTATCGGCCAAGGGATTGAGTTCGACTATTGTTGTGTGCATGCTTGTTTTGCCTTGCGTGACATGGGCATCGAAACCATCATGATCAACTGTAACCCTGAGACGGTCTCTACCGACTACGACACCGCCGACCGGCTCTATTTCGAACCACTAACGCTCGAAGATGTGCTCAACATTTACGACCGCGAAGCAGGGGCAGACTTTGGCCCAGCAGTCCGTAGCGTGCCGGCCTTGGTGCAATTTGGTGGTCAGACGCCCTTGAATTTGGCACATGGTCTCGAATCAGCGGGCGTG
>DBCF01000103.1:0-3487 GCA_002292925.1 Roseiflexaceae bacterium UBA965
TGGCAACGAGGCAATGCCGATGCCTTGCGCGCCAATCTCGACTTTATCGGCGAGCAATCTGCCGAGCACGTGCTGGTGCTCGCTGGTGACCACATTTACAAAATGGACTACCGCCCGATGATTGCTGCCCACCTCGCCCGCGGCAGCGATGTGACGGTGGCCGTACACCCCGTTGCGGCCCACGAAGTGCACCGCTTTGGGATTGTGACCCTCGATGGGCATGGGCATGTGCGCCAATTCGTCGAAAAACCAGCCCAGAGTGACTCAACCCTCGCCTCGATGGGCATCTATTTGTTCCGCAAATCATATCTGATTGACGTGCTCCAACGCCATTTGGGCGAAAACATCGGCCGTGATTTGATGCCGGCCTTGATTAGCGAAACCAACGTCAACAGCTACACCTTCCCCGATTATTGGGCCGACGTCGGTACCATCCAAGCCTACTACGACGCCAGCATGGCATTGCTCAGCGCCCAACCAGCACTCGATTTGAGTGACCCCAATTGGGTAATTCATACCCGCAGTGCCGAAATGCCCGCCGCCGAAGTCGGCCCGCACGCCCGCATATCAAACAGCATGATTTGCGACGGCAGTCGCGTTGATGGCGAGGTGTCAGGCTCTCTGATTGGACCAGGGGTGGTGGTACCGGCAGGATGTCGGGTCATCGACAGTATTATTTTGCCCAATGTGACGTTGGGGGCAGGCAGCCGCATCGAGCGCACCATCATCGACAAAAACGTCGTGGTAGGCTCAGGTGCCCAGATTGGTCATGGCCGTGGGGGCGTCGTCAATACCCAAATCCCCAGCTTGCTCAATAGTGGATTGACGCTCATCGGCATGCACACCAGCGTGCCCAACGACGCCCAAGTCGGCACCAATGTGCTGATTGCAGCTCGGGTACCGGCGACCGCCTGGCAAAAACCGACGCTTGCTGATGGCGAAACACTCGCTGGCGCCTAAGCGCACCGCTTGCGCATCGGACAATCTCAAGCCCGTGGCGTTTTATACGCCACGGGCTTGTATGTGATTCACCGCCGCGCCCCACGTTTTTTCAACAAAAACTAATTTGAAAGCGTATCGACAATTACTGCACCGGCGTGACCCAAGGTCGCCTCGTCGTACAAGCTAAACGAAAAGCGCAAGGCGGTATAGCCCAGTGGGCCTTGGCTAAAGAGTTGGCCGGGCAGCGCCGAGATACCGCGGGCTTCAAGTTGCGCCAACGATTGTTGTTCGTCACGTCCTGCCGGCAAGCGCATCCACAAGAAATAGCCGCCGGTGGGACGATACCATTGGTAGCCGTGGGCCTGGAGCGGCAATAATGCGGCATGCAAGGCGTGGCAACGCGCCCCATAGCGCTGACGATAGAGCGACACGATGTCGGCGAAATCGCCGTTGGCCATGATTTCGGAGACGATCAACGATTGAAAGTGGGCAATCCCACCACCGCTATCGAGCAACCCTGAGCCGGCCAAACGCTGGATAGTGGCCACATCGGCGGTGATATAGCCGAGGCGCAAGCCAGGGGCGAGCGATTTGGCAAACGACCCCAGCCGGATGACAGTGCCGCGGGGTAGCGTGGCCCACAACGAGGGCGCCGGCACATGCTCGTACCACAATTCACGGTAGACGTCATCTTCGACGATGCGCAAGCCGCGCTCGGCCACCACCTGCGCCAGCTGCTGGCGACGGGCGGGTGACAACGAGGTGCCCGTAGGGTTTTGGAAGGTGGGAATCGTATAAAAAAAGGCCACTCGTTGCCCAGCCTGCTGGCATTCGGTCAGCACGGCACTGAGCGCATCGACATCGACCCCTTCGTGGTCACAGGGAATGCCGCGGATGACTACCGGTGCATCGCGCAAAATCCGCAACGCCAAATGATAGCTGGGGTTTTCGACCAAAATCACATCACCGGGCTGGGTCAGCATGGTGCAGATATGGGCAAGGGCTTGAGAATTGCCGGCCGAGAGCATGATTTCGCCCAATTGAGGGCGGACTTGCTCATGCTGGGCAATCCAATCAGCGATCTGCTCACGCAACGGGCCGACACCGTGGTCGATGCCATAGGTCAGCATCACGCCGCCCCAGCGGTGCAAGGCGGCATTGGTGGCCGATTGAATCTGGGCATGGGGCAATAGCTGCATATCGGGATGCCCCCAGCCGAGATCGATAATGTTGGGGCGGAGTTGCAGTTGCAAGATTTGCGAATAATCCATCAAAATCCTCTATGGCAATCGATAATGAATAATGTGTTATGACAAGTTTGCAGATAATTCAAACAACGGAATGATTGCGTCAAAGCTGATGTCATCGTCATTAACAAAGGTATAAAACCCCGACATGGTACCTTGGCCAGATTTGAGCACACAAAAACTGCGGTATTCGTGGACAGCACCAGGCCGCATGTGTGGTTGCTGACCCACCACACCATCACCGACCACCGTATATTGCTCGCCGATATTGTCGGTAATATACCAGTGGCGTGAACGGAGTTGGGCGGGGTGGGGGCTGCAGTTTTCGATGCGGACGGTATAGGAAAAAACGTAGCGGCCGGCGGTGACATCGGATTCGTCAGGGAGATAGGCGGGGCGCACAAAAATCCGAAACCCGTGCGTTTCTTTGTAATAAAAGGGTCGCGACACCATGCACACAGCTCCCTATTTAGGCATCGTTGGCAATGAGACACGTGGATGCACGGTCATCATAACACGCTCACTCACCACTATCAACAACCCCAGCCCCACACATTGGATGACGCGGATACCCCCGGCGAACGTCAATGCATCGGCCCGGAATCCTTCACTCAACAGCCAGTTCAAGGCAATCCCCCCCAATAACCACCAGCGGGGGGGAACGGCGGGAAGCAGACGTGGGGCCAACAGACACCATGCCGCAACCAACAGTGCGATGCTTGCTTCGTAGAGTTGTACGGGATGACGCCAGACCCCGGCCTGCGCGACAGCCCAGGCTCCAGACCACGGCACACCCAACCCTGCACCAGCCAGCCACAACCCGACAGCACCGATGGCTTGGGCGCACAGGGTAGGCAATGTCAATGCGTCGAGCAACGGGCCAATCGCAACCGGGCGGCGCCAGTTATAAATCATTAGTGCGCCAACAGCACCAATCAATGCGCCTGGCCAACTAAATTCGAGGGCGCGCAGGTTGGCCAGTTGCACCCAAATAGCCTCAGTACCCAATACATAGCCGGCACGCCCGCCCAACCAGGCACCAATGGCCAGTGCAAACAACAACCCGTCACTATCAGCAGTTACGCTGGCAGGGATACGGCGCGCCCCCCACCACCACCACAAACCGAGGGCCAAGACGATACAGATGCCGTAGCTACTCAACCGCAATGGCCCGAGGGTAATCAATGGCATCATGGTTGTGCTCCCATCGTCAGCGTCGTGGCCATCGTGGTCAATACTTCAGGCGATACTGGACCACGATAGACCAGCCGCACTACACCGTTGCCATCAACAAAGAC
>DBCF01000103.1:3605-3823 GCA_002292925.1 Roseiflexaceae bacterium UBA965
ACCACATCGACCCCTTGTGCCACCAAACGTGGGGCAAGGGCCGCAATCACGGGCAATTCGGCGCGGCAGGGGGCGCACCAACTCGCCCACAACGACAAAATCTGGGGCCGGCCATGGGAAGTCGTCACCGTGGTGCCCTTGGCCGTCGCAAATTCCAGCGCTGGCAAGGGGAATCCTGGTGCCACCACGATGATTGGCGTCGGGACGAGGCGGGTCAT
>DBCF01000103.1:3864-18315 GCA_002292925.1 Roseiflexaceae bacterium UBA965
ACCATCCACCCCAAGCCACACAATAGCACCACGAGGCTCACCCAATGGAATTGATAGTTCATGCGTCGCATAACACCACTTCGTCTTGCAAAATATAGGCTTGGCGCTCGGCGGGGTGGCGGGCTACCACCCGTCCAGGCACGGCATCTTCAAAGGCTGGCAATACAAGGTAATTGGGGTGCCAAATAAAACAGGCCACTGCCACCATAGCGGTACGGAGACCAGGGACGAGCATACTGGGGTGGAGGTGGGCAGACATAGCAAACCCCGGTTGCTGGCGCGGCTCATGCAACAACGTGACTTCATCGAGCACAAAGCCCGGATTGATGCAGCGCAAACCACAACGCGCCGGCGGATCCCCCATGGCGCGTTCGTGATTACCACGCACCAACAGCATATCGAGGTCAGCATGCTGTTGGCGCCATTGCACAAACGAATCCACGGCTTCAGGCAAATAGTGTTTACGCATATGAAACAAATCCCCCAGCACGATGCATTGGGTTGCTGCCGTGGTCGCGATGACCTCAGTTAGCCGGGCCAACAACGTGGGCAACAATGTAGCCGTGTGTTGATGGTGGGGCAACGGCCGCCCGATGTGGGCGTCGGCAATCACAACAGCACGTTGCGCCGGCCAATAGACTGCCCGTTGCGGCAGTAATTGGACAGATGTATGCGTGGTGAGTGGAATTGTAGTCATGGCGTGGCATTCATGGTCACAAAGGTGCGGACGGTGTTGGCGTGGATCGCCACACTCTCGCTGATGTCGTAAGCATATCCCCCCGCCATCGTCACCACACAGGGCACCCCAAAGGAGCGAATCGTTTGGGCCACCAAGGCGTCACGGGTAGCCAGCCCCTGTTTGGTTAACTTGAGGCGCCCCAAACTGTCACCTTCGTAAGGATCGGCCCCCGACACGTATAACACCAAATCGGGGCGCGCCATGTGGAATACGTGGTCGAGTGCGGCCACTAACGTCGTCAAATATTCGTCATCAGTCGTGCCGTCCCGCAACGCAATGTCACAGTCACTGGCGACTTTGCGGAAGGGGTAGTTTTTGGCACCATGCATCGAAAAGGTGTAACACCATTCGTGGTCGGCCATGATTTCGGCAGTACCATTACCTTGGTGCACATCAAGGTCAACGACGAGGACGCGTTTGACAAGGCCTAGTGCCTGTAGTTCAAACGCCGCCACCGCACTATCGTTAAATACGCAATAGCCTTCACCATGACCACTACAGGCATGATGTGTGCCCCCCGCCAGACTAATCGCTACCCCATCGTTGAGGGCCTGATGGGCGGCGGCTAACGTTGCCCCTGCTGCCCGCCGCGAACGTTCGACCATTTGCGGCGACCATGGGAAGCCGATCCGGCGTACTTCGGCAGCCGACAATGTGCCATCCATGATTTGTGCTACATAGGCGGCACTATGGGCACGGAGCAACTGTGCAACGTCAGCCGCCGGTGGCTCAACCAATGTATGCCCACCGAGCCAATCCGCTTGTTGGACATGTTCACGCAAAAGTCGGTATTTTTGCATGGGGAAGCGATGGCCAGTGGGTATGGGCAAAATAAAATGATCCGTATAAAAAATCTGCATAACGCCCCATTTCTTTTCTCTATTATAGCCTGAAACAGATATCCAAACAGCTATTCACTGCACATTTAATCAATATTCAAGCGTTTCTCTCACCAAAAATCTATGTACATCCAAAGTATTTCAATCATGAAAATTGTCTGATATACTAATGAGGAACATTTTTTCATTACAGCGCAGTTACCGACGAATAATTATATTATTTGTCATGTATCAAGTTCCATTAATGAATAAGGAGAATTCCATGGGAAATCAGTTTACCAAGGTTACCCGCAATAGTTGGGGATCACGGATTGGTGGGTCGTTTGGTGGTGTCATTGTTGGGCTTATTTTAATTCCCTTATGTATTTGGGGGTTGTGGACCAACGAAGGAACCAAAGACCTGTCAGAGTTGGCCAAAAAGTCGGTCGTTGTATCGAGCGACAGCGTTGATTCCGGTCAAAATGGGGTATTCGCATCGGTATCGGGCAAACTCGTCAGCGAAGAGCAAATCGGTGACGATCCCTTTATGGTACCAGGACCATACATCACGCTTGATCGTAGCGTCGAAATATATGCTTGGAAGGAAACGATTAGCTCCGAAGAAGTCAAAGACACTGTCGGCGGCGGTTCTACTACCAACACCACATATTCTTACTCAAAAGAATGGACATCATCACCAGCCAGTTCGAGCTCGTTTGAGTACCCCGCAGGGCACGAAAACCCCACCAAAAGTATCGATGATGCCTCATACAAAGTGAGTGCCGCCACGATTGGTGCTTATAGCATCAACCCTGAAACAATTAGCTTGCCCGGTGGCGATAAAGTCGATGTCAAACCCGCCGACGGTATCGAAGGGTTTGTCAAGAAATCCCGCTATTTGTTCAACCGTGAGGGTGCGAGTAGCGCGCCAGAAGTTGGCGATATACGCATTTCATTCACCGCCCTCAAGAGCGGTACATCAGTGACTGCCATGGGTAAGCTCAATGATGGTGCCATCGAATCATACACGGACGAATCCTTCACCGAAGGGCAACGCACCTTGCACCGCGTGTTCATCGGAAGCCGCGAGAATGCCATCGAACAACTCCATATGGAATATGTCATTTGGATTTGGGTTATCCGCGTCCTTGGCATCCTCGGCTTGTGGCTCGGCCTCGGCTTGTTGGTTGACCCTATCGTCAAGATTCTCGACGTCGTCGGGGTGATTGGTTCAGTCGCCGATGGCATCATGGGCTTTGTCAATTTCTTTTTGGCCTTGGCAATTGGCGGTACCACGATTATCATCAGTATGTTGCTCCACAACATCTACTTCTTGATTTTGGTGTTTGTGTTAATTATTGCCGGCGTGGTCTACTTCTTGCGTGGGCGGAGCCTCAAAGCCTTGGCCAGCGGGTTGATTCCCTCGGCTGCCACCCCAGCCGCCAGCGATAGCACCGACAATTCCCCACCCAAAATGGGCTAAACAGTCACGACACGGTTACCCATTACAATCACCCACTATTCAAATGAATAGTGGGTGATTGATTACCACAACCAACCACCGGCGCCCACTCGCATACAATGCCATTACACTGCCGCTAGCCAAACTGCGAGAACACTATGCCAGATACACATACCGTAGTCACCCGCAACACGTGGGGATCACGCATCCGCAAATCGTCCGACAATGCACTCATTGGACTCGTGCTGATTCCGTTTTGCCTGTGGTGGCTCTGGACCAACGAGGGCAGACCCGATTTATCCGAAATAGCCAAAGTGTCAGTGACAGTTGCCAGCAATACCATTGATGCCAGCAACGATGGGGTGTTCGCGTCGATATCTGGCACACTCATCAGCACAGAACAATTGGGTGATGAGCCCTATATGTTGCCCAATAAATATATTGCGCTCAGCCGTATCTCCGAAATGTATGCCTGGAACGAAACGACGAGCACCACCGAAACCGTCGACGAGGTTGGGGGTGGGTCAACCACCACGACCACCTACACCTATAACACTGAGTGGACAACATCGCCACAGTCATCGAGTTCATTTGAATTTGCAGAAGGCCACGAAAATCCCAGCAAATCGATTGAGAGCGCCTATCTTACCGTTACATCGGCGCACGTTGGCGCATATCAGATCAATCCAACAACGATTACGTTACCTGATGGGCAAGCTGTAGACATCCAACCAGACGCAAACATCGCAGACTACGGGTATGTGCAAGATGGTAATTTTTTGTACAACGGCGCACCGAATAGCCCCCAAGTAGGCGACATGCGCCTATCGTATGAGGCACTACCAAACGCCGTAGCAGTCACTGTTTTGGGCAAAATCAATGATGGCACCATTGACCCATATACCGACAAAATAGACCCCCAATTTTCGCGCACGATGTATCGCGTATTCCTTGGATCGCGTGATGATGCCATTGCATTACTCCACGACGAATACGTCTATGAAATTTGGTTTAACCGGTTTCTCGGCATTCTTGGTTTGTGGATTGCACTCGGATTACTCACCGACCCCATCATCAAAATACTTGATGGCGTAAGAGTTGTTGGGAGCGTAGCCGAAGCAATCATGCGTACGGTGAATGCAATTGTAGCAATCACGGTAGGTGTGACCACAATTATTATCAGCATGGTGTTCCACAATGTGTATCTCTTGATTGGTGTCATCGCATTCATTTTGATTGGCGTACTAGTCTATCTCCGTTCACGTTTTGGCAAAACGGAATCAGACAAAGAAGTAGCAACCGTCGCAAAAGAGATGACCGAAACAGACACGCAAACGGACACTGCGTCATCATCTTAGTGGCCTTACCGTTGTGCGCTGGCAAGTCGACGAGATCCCACACACGGTTGGGCACAACCAACACAGGCGAAGAATACAGATACATTTTCAATTCCAATTCAAGGGGTTGGAGGTGGTCGCCATTTGCCTTGTTCTGTTTTGATTTGTTGATAGACCCCTTGCAAGGCAATAAATGTGGGGCGTGGGCTCCAGTCTGGATTGAGAATCCCAAAAGAGGCTTGTTCGTGGAGCGGATTGCCTGATTCACCCCAGAGCACGGCAAAATTCAGGTTCCACAAAAACATCACCCCAATCCACGATCGGCCCGTTTCATCGCGGTATTTTTTGTAGACCATGTTGGTGGCATCGACCGTAAACTGGGCTTGTGCTTCCATCGATACGGTATTGCCGTATTCATAGCCTGGCGTATTATTTTGGGTGGCCCAGCCGTATTCGGTCAGCCAGATTTGTTTATCGGCAAGCCCAGATTCGACCATGATTGAGCGGATTTGTTCGATATGTCTGAAATAATGACTCGAGTGGTCATTCCACCCAACTGGGTTACCAGGTTTGTCAGGCCACAACGTGTCGGGTGGATTGGCGGCAGCACCAGGGTGAACTCCTTGAGCATCAAAGTAGTCTTTGATGATGCCTCCTTTGTAGGCATAGAGGCTTCTAAGGAATTTTTCGTCGTCCATGGCGAGATTGATATCATTGACGCCAGTCGATGATGGGGCGGCTGCAATCACATAGGTATAAGGGCGAGCAGTTTTGATGCGGCGGTAGGCCTCCATCAGCATTTCGGCATAATTAGCTACCGATTGATCATCCACCCGCCCGCCGTTTTCGATGGCGAGGTTTGGTTCATTCCAGACCTCTACTGCCGTAATCAACCCGCCATAGCGTTCAATCATATTGGCAACCAGATTCCCAAACGGCTTAGGGTCGGTAGGCATGCCATGATTGGGTTCATAAAAATCAGGAGCTTGAACAATGCTAATCATCAATTTGACATTAAAACCGGCCGTGTCTTCAATGATTTTGTCGACTTCATCCCAATAATACACTCCCGGCGACGCTTCGATATCCTTCCAGTGGATTTGTTGGCGCACCCAATCAAAGCCGGCAATTTGAGCGAGGGTCATGACGCGATTGCGATCGGTATAAAACAAGTGTGAGACCACCCCAAACTCGACTTCATCAATGCGGGGATACGCACCCAACGTGGCAAGCTGTGATTCAATTTGCGTAGACGTACTGCCTTGCACGATAATCCCACTGGGACTTTTGGTGGGAATGGGGGGTGGCGGTGCGCTCGTCTCGGGGGCTGCACAACCAACACAAATCGCACATATCCACATGTATATCAGCCAGTATTTGGGCATCATCTCACTCAACAATAATGGTCGCTTCCGTCAACAACGCAGCATCGCGCGCTACCATAGGGTTAGATACCCGCACAAATAATGACGAATTCCCGGCTTCACGTTCGTAGCCTTCGGCGTCAAATACCGCCACACCAACCCGATACAAGCCGGGCTTCACGCCAAGTGGCGGAATAGTGGCCGTTATCGTATGTGTGCCGCGGGGAAACACCCGCGCGTCACCAGTGAGGTAATCGTTTTCAAGAAGCGGAATATTATCAGCCGCCCCAATCAACCGCACGCGCACTCTACCCTGATAACTCGGTGCAGTCACCATGATGTCGGCACAGATTATCAGTGGCTGTTGTACATCCCACGCTGACTCGGGACTATTTTTTACCACTAGCCCTTGTACCCGTACCGCTTCTGATATCAACACGTAGGGGTTCGTAATGCGCTGAATAGTACCGGCAGGTACTTCGGTGGCGCGTTGAAATGCGTCGAGTGTCATGTATTCGGCATAGGCCTCAGAAACCTGAGCAATTGGGCCATCTTGACGGATAACGCCGTTATCAAGCCAAATTCCCCGGGTGGCAATCCGGAGCATCGCCGCCGCATTATGCGCCACAATCAAAATCGTCGTCCCTTGCTTGCCTAATTCTTCGATGCGATTGAGGCATTTTTGTTGGAAGGTGGCATCGCCCACAGACAACCCTTCATCGGCGATTAGTACATCAGGGCGCATGGCAAAGGCACTTGCAAAGGCCAAGCGTTGATACATACCCGACGAGTAGACCTTGACCGGTTGATTGATGTATTCACCGATATCGGCAAAGGCTTCGATTTCGGCAAATAAATGCGCGACCTCGCTACGGGGCATCCCCATCAGCGATCCATAGAAATAAATATTTTCGCTACCGGTCATTTCGGGGTGAAAGCCAATCCCTAGCTCAAGCAGCGACGAAATCCGACCGCGGACGGTGATTTCACCACTATCAGGTACCAGAATTCGACTAATCAGTTTGAGCAAGGTGCTTTTGCCAGCGCCGTTATTGCCGATCAGGGCGATACGCTCGCCAGCTGCCACCGTTAGCGACACATCGTCGATGACATTACGGAGCAACCCTTGTGGTGCAGGCGCGGGGTTGCGCCGGGCGGCCCACCATTGTTGCCATGGCGCGATGCTTCGCCCCCGCGAAAATGATTTTGATATGTGTGTTAATTGGATTACCGCATCCGTCATTATAATTTCTCGCTAATATAATCGTGGACGCGCCGGAACAACCAATACCCAACCCCCATCACACACATCGCCACCAACAACGACCGCACCATTGATTCGCTGGCAGGGATCCCAGGCGTGGGGAACAATCCACTTGCTACTGGTTGGCCATACAAAATCTCACGGTAATATTCGACAAATGACGCCATCGGATTGCACCAGCGCAATACCCGCGCCATACTGCTACTAATGCCGTTCAGTGAATAGACAATCGGTGTCAAAAAGAACCAGACTTGCAGAAAAATACCCACAAAATGGATAACATCGAGGGAGTAAACCGCTAACGCTGTCAAAAATAGTGCTAACCCTAAGACGAATATCGTGTGCACCAACAAAATAATCGGCAAATACGCAATCGTCCAAGGCAGGCTCAACGTCCCTTGGGCGATATACCGAATAATACATTGAAACAAAATTAGCATAGGTAATGATAACAAAAAATTCACCATGCTGGTAAGTACACTTGCAATCGGCAATACTTCACGGGGGAAGTAGGTTTGACGCACTAATGGCGCATTGTCACTAATGCTCCGCACTGCAGTGGCAATTGCATCTGACGTATATGCCCATGGCAACAACGCGACCGCGATAAACAACGGATAGAGTGCCAAAGTATTACCCGGAAAAAAATAGCCAAAGACCACCCAGTAGACGAGGAGTTGCATCAACGGCGCGATTTGCGTCCAAGCAAACCCCAAAATACTGCCCCGATAGCGGAGCAACAAATTGCGACGCACCAAATGCTCGATGAGCACCCGATAGCTCCAGATTTCGGCGCCACGCGCTACAATCCCCACACTCCGGTCGAACCAGATCACAATCACGGCAAACAGCAATCCCCCCAATATCGTGGCAACAACAATCACCCACAAATAGCGCGGTAATGATTGTTGCGGCACAGGAGCAGTCCCCATACGATACAACACCCCCACTCGGGTAGGGTCAAAACTCAATTGCGGATTTAATGCTTGCATCACAGCCTCAAATTCACGCATACTGCTGAGCATCGCTTGTTGTTGTTGGGCCATTTCGGCATCTTTGGGTGGCACCGGCGATTGCTCGAGTTGCATGCGATGCCATTCTATGGCACGGAGCAAATCAGATTGGTCGGCAAACGCAAGATCGCTAACCCGTATATATTTGGCAATCGGCTCAATGGGACGATTAAAGGTAAACACAGCAAGGCGCACAAAATCACGTAAGATGCGGGTTTCGTTGTCACTGGCGGGGTTGCCTTGCAAGGCCAACGTCATTTCCCACCCCAACACATTGCGCAAAATCTCACGTCCACCCGCCGCTTGAATCGTCATGATGAGCACATCGGCGTATTCATTGCTCAATGTGGCAGCGAGGGTTGGGGTATTGGCAGTAATTGACACATCGAGTGTATCGGCCTGCCAGACGACGTTGTCTGCCATTTGGGGTTCACCAAAGCCCGGGTGACGCACGAGCATCACCGCCCGTGCCTGATACAACACGTCACGGAAGTCTTGGTCGAGTTGTCCATTTGCATCAAACAACTCATGATAGCGTTGTACATCGAGCGCCACCGTAGCATGCGCTTGATACAGCGTTGGTTGGGCAAATTGACGTGGTAACACCATCCCCAACGCCACGATTACCGCCAAAAGCGCGATGATGGCATAGGTGCGATTACGGTGTTGCAACATGAAGGTCATGTGGTTCTATCCTCAGTGTCACTGGCGTATGGGGAGCAAGGGTTACGACGACCTGATTGGTTTGGCCATCGACAAATCGCCAGCCTGGTTGCGCCGTGATTACCATATCGGTAATCGCCGTCATCGTCGGATTGGTAAGGATTATGGTGGGGGATGTTGCTGATTGCATCACCTTGGTTTGCACCATCTGAATCATCTGCTGCCGCGTGGCAATCGCCTGCAGTGACGCTACCCAGACATCACCAGCCTGAGCAGTGGCATCGACGACCGCTTGCCACGTAGCAATTTGGGCAGGAGTCATTACTTCTTCGGTATGTGACCAAAAATCAATCATACCGTCGCGCTGACGAATATCAGTAAGCAATGCGAGTGCACCCGCTTCACGTGCCGTTGTCAGATAATAGTCGGGACAGACCAAAATGACTTCGTGCCCTGGCAATGGTCGACAGCGCGCCTCGCCTGCGGTGACAATGTGATACTGTGGCAAACGAGGATTCCACGACGTACGAGTCAATGACGTCACCCCGGCCGCCACTAATTGATCCCAACTATCATAACGCATCCCCGCACTACTACTCCATGGGAATGCGAGTGATGTTGCCGGGGTCACATTGCGGGTCGCTGCCAACGTGTTCCATGCCTGCAAATCAGTTTGCCACTCAGTCGGTGACGCCAATCCCCCATAAAAATGACTAAAGGTGTGGCTTTGGATGTCATGGCCGGCATTACGCACCGGCCCAATCAAATCACCAAAATACCAGGCGGGGTCAGACTGCCTGTCACCATACGGGTCAGCCGCAAACCACGGTTGCTGCGTCCACACATTGCTCTGCCATCCATTGGCGGTCGTAGCCCACGCAAATACTGGGTTGCCCATAAATAGTTGTTTATCGCGATTCCCATCCAAAAAATTATACCCATTTACATAGTAGGTCGCGACAAACTTATAGGGTGCAAAGAGTTTCAACGAATTCGTCAAACCTTCACGCATACGCATACCACGCAAGACCGGGTCAGTACCAGCCAATGGGTCGTCGTTCGAGCGTGAATGCACCAAGCCCCCCATCGCTGTTTCCCAGTCATATGAAAAAGAGACCGCTGCGTTATACCCTGCCGGCCACGGCCGGATATGAATGAATTGGGCGCTCGCCGGAACCACATCAGCGAGGGCACTGCCCACATAACTCGGTCGCACTACAAATTGGTCGAGATAGATGCGGTCGTCAGAGGCCGGCTCATAGCGCACCTCGAGGGTGGTTGCTCCCGCTGGTGCTACATCAGTTTGATGATAGAGACTCCACGGTTGTTGGTCGGTCGCCCCACCCCAGCGCCGTACCATTTGCCAATCACCAACCCGTTCGGCAATCACCGTTGCACCATTGCGCCACAACCAACGCGTCCGCACCGCCGTCACCGACGGGCTATCGGCGAGTACGCGGGCAGCAACACAATACGCTTGCCCGGCCGCTACGGGGATGGTGGGCAAACCAAGCCACGTGCCGATACCCAGCATATGCACTGAATTCCCACCAGCCACACTAAATTCCCCAATACGCACGCCAGGCGCCCCTGCAATCCAGCCGGTAGGGAGACTGTCAGTATCGGCATCGAGGGCGTGGTCATCGAGCAACACGGGTTGCCAACGCGCTTGGCACTGTTGTTCACGGGTATTGGCCCAAAAGAGTCCTATGACCGCCCCTAACCCGATGATTATTCCAATGTACAAATATAGTCGTTTATTCATAATTAGCGAATCTGGAATGGTTGCGTCGGCGCAATCACATTACTAGTAACCATCGACTGCCACACGACGGGCAAACGGATAATGCGATTATTGATTTCGTCGTAGCGAATCACCCCATAGGTAAATTGCTGTTGCGATTGCTGTGTCCCCACAGGGAGTGCCATCATCCGTTCGTTGTCTTGGGGGGCACCCAACAATTGCACCCCATCAATCCGTTGGTAATAGCGGGCAAAGGCATCGTGCACCACCGCTTTGGTATCAGCAAAAGTCAATACGGTGGCATCGTCGCTGGTCAGTGCCACCTCACCAGCAATTGGAACAACCTCAATCGGTAGCGCCCGCACAGCTTGCACCTCGTCACGCGGGTCATATGACAGCATAATCGTCGCAAATGCTTGTACATATTTGCCATCACGCAATTGAGCATCAGCGAGCGGGGGGCCGAGCATTTCGGCGCCGTATGCCTGCCAAAAACGCCAAATAGGCATAGACATCGTGATGCCATTGATTTGGCGGTCAGCCAAGGCGGGAATCAAGGCCGGAGCATTGGCGAGCACGGCATTAACCCCCGCGAGATTGCGATCGAATTCAGGATCATCGCCACTCTCAAGCTCGGGGATAATCGCCGGCAAATCGATGCCACGCGCCCAATCATGCATACCACCCGTAATCGGGTATTTGTCCCAATAACGTGCGTATTGATAGTTGCCCGCTTTGGCATAGATTTGAGCCATTGCGTTGGCAATCGGATCTTCACAAAATGCCGGGAACACGAGCCCCGCTGCCGAATGCAAAAACACTACCGCCGATGCATCTAACAAAAAGGCCCGGATTACTCGGCTTTCGGGTTCGGAATCAGCATATGGACCACCAGTATCAGAAATAACTGCACTCGCACCATAGACACGCTGAGCCCAATCGTTTTCACTACATTTATCTAAATTGGTATTCATATTGCGGTTCAAATCGACACCATTGGCGTTTTGGCGTGATTCGAGTTTGTCACCATCGGGATTGAGGACGGGGATGATATAGAGGCGCACATCGGCAGGTATTGCTTCGGGGTGGTTGCCAAACCAATCAATTAATTGGCGACTAAGCACACCAGTATTGCGTTCGGGTGCACCATGTGTTTGACCGACAATTACAAATTTGCGCGTCCCCGTACCAAAACGAAACGCTTCGATAGGCAACCCTTGGCCGCTCACCCCGATTTGCACACGTGCGTTACGCGGTGCTTGTTGGGCATTCGCAACCGGCAATACCCAGCACATTGCACTAAACCATATGCAAATGCACACAATTACCAAATATCTGGGTTTCATGCCGGCATGCCTCGTCATCACAATCAAATCATTTGGGCATTATACCATTGCCCTTCGGGAATCTGTATGATACGTCTATTTCGGCGACCTGATAGTGTCACGGTGGCGCAGGTGGTTCACTCTATAATCCAAAACAAGCCCGTAGAAAATCCGATAAATCCCCTGCAAAGATTCCTCCCAAATCCAATTTGACATGAGCTAGTATGACGTGCTATACTTTGCCTCGTTGTGATGTTACGGGCGTATAGCTCAGCTGGTTAGAGCGCGATCCTGATAAGATCGAGGTCGGTGGTTCGAGTCCACCTACGCCCACCACACAACATTTGTTTTTGGGGCAATAGCTCAGTTGGGAGAGCGCCTGCTTTGCACGCAGGAGGTCCGGGGTTCGAGTCCCCGTTGCTCCACCAATTCCCTCTATTGATTAAATCAATTCGATCTTAAGGCGTGTAATGCAGGGCATTACGGGTCTTTTTTAGTATCTGTGACAACGATGAAATACCACACCACCCTTGCCAACCACATCGACTTCCGCACCGATCGTTTTTATAAAGGCACCCTATTTGAAAGCATGCATATGCTGGTAGGCATCGATTGTCTCGCACCTGGGCAAGCACAATTACCTCATATGCATGCGGGTCACGACAAAATGTATTATGTACAGCAAGGACAAGGCACATTTACCGTGGCCGATGAGACCGTTGTCGCCAATCCTGGTGATGTGGTATGGGCACCAGCAGACACCATCCACCATGTCACCAATAGCGGGAGCGAACCATTGATTATGTTGATTACCATGGCGCCAGAACCACGATGATTACAATCAGTAGTCTATTTATGCAAGTCGATCGCGTATTCCGTAGCCGGAGCGATGCACCACGCTGGCGAGTGACCCAACAGCAGGCGCACATTGAAGTGTTTCGCCGGCCCATTTTGACGAGTGAAGTCACCCTTGGAGCCCTCGGCATTGGTGATGCCGCCATGCCTGTACCGCTGTTAGTCTGCACCATCGCGTTGAGCACCACCCAACCCGGTGACGTTGATATTTTTGTGTATGATGCACAACACACGCCTCAGCTCCACGCCACCGTCATGCCCCACCAACTGCTAGCACATATTGCGCCAATCATCGCACCATTTGCGTAACTTTCGCATGCGCTGAAACGGTATTCCTGCTGTATTAACAACAATACGGAGGATTTTTATGCCGTTATTAACTAAACTCACGTGTGCGTGGATGATTGGCATTATCATCAGCGATTATAAGTACCAGACAATCGCAAGTTGTCTGATGCTTGTAGTAGGGTTGGTTTTTTGTGTCAAAAAAAAGTATCTCCCGCTCCTCTGCGCAGTAGTAAGCATTGCGGGTATGCTACGGATGCAATACGCCCAACAGGCAGTGCCGTATCAGCCATTCCCACCGGCGCAATGGTATACCATCAGTGACAATCGCACCAACTGGCAAGCCCAAAAAATCACTGCCTTTGCCCAAGACGGGCAAGGGTTACTCGTCACATTGCCACTCAATCCCCCCCACTACCCGGGTGAATCACTCTTGCTGAGTGGTCACGCCCAACGCCTCACCAGTACACATGCCCCCTATCAAGCCCAAATGGATCGGCGGCATGTGTACGTAATGCTCAACAAACCTGTAGTGCATGCAGTAATTCCCAGCCAGCCATGGCGCATCGCCCTTGAACACTGGCGCACCCAGAGTCAACACAAACTGCAACAACTGTTTATAGAGCCACTGAGTAGCGTGGTGATTGGCATGTTGATTGGGCTCAACGGTGATGTCAGTGAAACCACCGCTCAATCGTTTCGCCAAACGGGCACGTCACATATTTTGGTGATTAGTGGCTGGAACATATCAATCGTCGCAGTCGTGTGCATGCAAATCACGGCACGGCTCCAAGGCAGACCGTGGCTCCGCGCCGGTGTGGTAATTGCGGCGATTGTGGTGTATGTACTGGCCACAGGGGCATCAGCAGCTGTGGTGCGCGCGGGAGTGATGGGGGTGGCCGTTGTCATCGGCAAAACTCTCGATCGCCCCCGTAATGCCTGGAACATATTGGCATTGGCCGCCTGGGCAATGAGTATGTATGACCCCAGTGTGTTGTGGGATCTCGGATTCCAGTTGAGCAGTCTCGCCACCCTCGGGTTGATTGCATTTAGTAGCCCCATCGATACCTGGCTAGAGCAGTCTCCCTTTGCTCACCCCACTCTTGCGTGGGGACGCGAAGGGTTGGCAGCCACGCTTGCAGCTCAAATGACCACATGGCCAATCATGCTCTGTCGACTCGGGACACCGTCACCGTGGAGTATTTTGGCGAATATCATCATCACACCGGTGGTGCCGTTTGCTATGGCGACTGGCACATTGACACTCGTCTGTGCATGGATGGTACCGGTGCTGGCCCCAATCACCACATGGGTCGCCTACCCAGCATTTCAATGGATTATCGTGGGGAGTCAAGTATTGGCCACCTGGCCAGCACCCACTCGGGTCATCATTGATAATCCGTGGCTCGAATGGCTTGGTCATGCGAGTTGGGTGGGGTGCATTCTGTTTTTGTATTGGCAAAAACAACAAAACATCCTCTCGGTCGGCACACACATTGATGATGACCCCATCAAGTAGTGGTATAGTTAGCGTTAAGAATATGTGTCATTTCAGAGAGGATCGTCGCATGATTGAGCGACA
>DBCF01000034.1 GCA_002292925.1 Roseiflexaceae bacterium UBA965
AGTGCGAGCGGTGATAGCGTATCGGCTTTGGTGACAACGATAAGCTCTGCTTCGGCTAACTGTTGCTGGTGCAGGTAGTGGACCGCCGCCACAAATCCTTGTAAATCACGCTGCGGGTCAAGCAAGATGGTCAAGGGGGCGATTTGGAGCGTATCGGCATGAAAGGCTCGCAGCGGTCGGATGACTGTGGCGGCCAAATCGGTACAGCTCCCGACTGGCTCTGCCAAAATCACGTCAGGCGCAATAGTTTGTTGCAAGTGGGCAATAGCCACCTGCAAATCACCAAAACGACAACAAAAACAACCGCCACTGACTTCGACCACCGGCAACTGATGGGTGTGGGCGAGCGCGGTATCGACGATGTCACCAGCTTGGTCATTGGTGACGAGCCCGACGCGCAAGCCCCGTTGCTGGAGCAATTGCGCAGCCCGTTGAATGAGGGTGGTTTTGCCGGTGCCGAGGAATCCACCTACCAAAATAAGTTGTGTCTGTGCCATATTGGTGCCTTTTGTGCATGTGTAGTAGCACGATTGTACCGCATATGAAGGAGGAAGTGTGAAGTGTGAAGTGTGAAGTGAAGTTTGAAGTTTGAAGTTTGAAGTTTGAAGTTTGAAGTTTGAAGTTTGAAGTCTATTTATTCACATCTGTATTTACTACTTGCAAATTCTGTTATATTATTACTATCATTCGTAGTTTGTTTATTGTTTGCACGACCTGCAGGTAATAACAATCAGCACCTGCGCAAAAACAGCATTATCGTAGCAACGAAAGAATAATAATGCGTCATCTTCCATCATTTATGCTGATTAGCATCATGAGCTTATTGTTATTTAGTAATATCAATATGATGCCTGCGGTGCCAATCAGTGCCCACAATACAGTGGTAACCCGGCAGACGCAGGGATTGATCAAACCCGCACAGCGTACCACCCGTACAAATATGCAGGCTCAACCGCGTACAGATGCTGAATATGTCAACATCATTACCAGTTGGGGTGATGACACTGCCGACCGTGCGACACTCGACACGAGCAACATCAACTCGATTATTACGGGGGGGGCGCATCATCTTGCCTTAAATCACAATGGTACGGTAATCGGTTGGGGAAGTAACTCAAAGGGTCAACTCAATATACCCAGCACCATAAAAAACGGCCAAGACGATGTCGTAGAGATTAGCGCAGGAGAGCTCCATAGCACTGCTATCATCAATCATTATGATGATGATGGCATGAAACACACAATCGTTAAAGCTTGGGGGGACAACAGTAAAGGGCAACTATCTATCCCTCAAAAAATCACCAATGACCGGGCAACACCACTCGCAATTGCCGCTGGGGCATACCATACGATTGCCTATAGCACCGAATATGACACAACAACAGGGAGCGAAATAGTTACCATCGAAAGTTGGGGCAATAATAGTACGAACAGTGTCCCAAGTGCACTCCGTCCCATTGACCCAATTCATGAAGGAGTCCAACAACTACTCGCGCGTGGAAATCACAATGCCGTATTGTTGGGGGATGGTAGCATATATAAATGGTATACCACTGGGCAATCAACGGCATATCTCGCTGACACAAATACACGCTACACCAAAATTGCTCTCGGTGAGAATCATCTACTCGCAATCACCAACAACAACACCTTGGTGGGATGGAGTAACAATAGTAGTAGCAAAGGACAACGTGCTATTGTGATTCCGACTGAAGTGGATTGTTGGCGTGATGTGGTTTCGGGGAGTAATCATGTCGTTGCCATCGATTGTAATGACAACATTTATGCCTGGGGAGATAACAGCAAAGGGCAAACGACGATTCCTCGCCTCGTTGCCGATAACATCACAGAACGCCTACAATTAGTAGCGTATGGTGATCACACGGTGTTGTTATATCAAGTTCGCCCCACATACGAGTTAGTGCGCTGGGGCACAAATACCAATGATTTACCAAGTATTCGCACTGATATTCAGCACATAAGTGCAGGTGTTAATCATTCGCTGGCGATTATTTCTGATTCTACCGTGATTGCATGGGGTGATAATAGCGAAGGACAATCAACGGTACCAATTACCTTGACCAATGCATATAGTCTTGCCAACGGTACGAATCATTCGCTGGTGCTTGATAACGTGGGTACGATTTGGGCATGGGGAAGCAACCAATCAGGGCAATTAAACATCCCCGAAAACTTAGGGCAAATCATCGATATTGCCGCAGGACGCGATTTCAGTATCGCTTATTCTATACAACCAACCAACGAAACCGATACTGATGGCAACCCAATTATGATCGATATGGTGACGATTTGGGGAGGGAATGCCAAAAAAACGGTACCAACCAATGAATTAAAAGATGTTATTTCGATTAAATGTTATGACAATCATTGCGTCGCGATGGTTGCGGGGAGCATTATGGTAAACGGCACCCCAACAACACAACATTATTTGGTCGACTGGGTCTATACCAACGACAACACCGGAGCCAAAATCGTTACCATTCGCAAGCCTCTGAATAGTAATTATCATTACATTGATTATGCGGTAGGGGGCAGTCACACACTCGTCACCCAAGCATACGAATATACAAACCCGATAACCGGAGACATCAGTATCAACACCAAAGTAATCGGATTTTTAAATGCTGGGGCGAGCAATCTAGGCCAAGTTATGGAGCAGTATATTCCTGCCAATACTGATGTCCGACTGATTTCTGCAGGTGCAACACACAGCATGTTATTGACCACCGATAATCGGCTCGTCATTTGGGGCAGCAACAGTGCCAATGAACGGGTCATACCAAACGCATTAAACACGATTATTAGTATTTCGGCAGGTACAAACTACAATCTTGCCGTAGCCTTTGTTGATCAGTCACTCATTCCTACAGCCACGGCTACACGCACAGCTACGCGCACAGCCACAAACAGCAGAACACCAACCAACACACGCACGGCCACAAGTACCAAATCAGCCACAAGTACGCGAAGTAATACTCTCACGCGGACAAATAGTCGTACTCCAACGAATTCTGCCACCAGAACGTCCACCCGCACCAGAACTGCCACCCGCACCATTACCAATACGCGGACAGCGACGGCAACCATGACGGCTAGCAGAACAACGACTCCGTCACAAACGCGGAGCGCCACCAAAACAGCTACGCCCAGCCGGACACCACGCCCATAAATCCGCTATCGTACCCACGACAATGGGGCAGCGCATTGGCGCTGCCCCATTGTGCCCTGATCTACGTTCGTTACAACAGACTCTCGGCTTCGGTGCTACAGAGCATGGTCAAGACGGCTTTATGGGCATGCAATCGGTTTTCGGCTTGATCAAAGACAATCGAGCTGGCCCCATCCGCCACTTCGGCGGTGACTTCTTCGCCGCGATGCATCGGCAAACAATGCATAAACTTGACGCCAGGGCGGGCCGCCCCCATCAGT
>DBCF01000139.1 GCA_002292925.1 Roseiflexaceae bacterium UBA965
GACTTCCGGAGCATCACCAAATAACGCGAGGCATGCCTTGTACGTGCGAGGCATGCCTCGTACGTGCGCGGGCATGCCCCGCACCCACATGCCCCGCATTTGAAAGGATTCTTATGCCCCCAGCGATTCAATGGATTGTCACCACCCAAACCGCCCCTTGGCAAGCTCAGCCCGAGTTGACCATGCAATCGCCCACCAGCATGCCAGGGGTGTTTGTGCGCCTCGACATGCCCCAGCAGACGATACAGGGCTTTGGCGCCTGCTTCAACGAACTGGGCTGGGACGCCCTCAACGACCTCAGTGCCGCCGATCGGGCCAGCATCATGCACGAATTATTTGCGCCGGGAGTGGGCGCCAATTTCACGATTTGTCGTATGCCCATCGGCGCCAACGATTTTTCGCGCGATTGGTATTCGTATACCGAAACCCCCGGCGACTTTGATTTGGCCGACTTTACCATTGCCCACGACCACGACACGCTGATTCCATTCATCAAAACGGCGCTCCAGTACCAGCCTGGCTTGCAATTGTGGGCCTCACCGTGGAGCCCGCCGACTTGGATGAAGCACAATCAGCACTATGCGGCGGCCTTGCCGTCGCCCCTACAAGTGGGTATCGACAATGGCTTGCGGGCCGATCAGGTGGGTGCCGAAGGCAGCGACATGTTTATCCAAGACGCGCGCTACTACGCCGCTTACGCCCGCTATTTCGGCCGCTTCATCGATGCCTACCGCGAACAGGGTATCGATATCGGCATGGTGATGCCCCAAAACGAATTCAACTCACCTCAAGTATTCCCCAGTTGTACCTGGACTCCTACCGGCCTCGCGCGGTTTTTGGCGTATCTCGGCCCCGAAATGGCCGCCCGGGCGGTGGATGTGTTTATTGGCACGCTCGAGCGTGGCAACGACGCCTTGATTGATGTCAGTTTGCGTGACCCTAGTGTGCGGCGTTACATCAAAGGTGCGGGATTCCAGTGGGCGGGCAAAGGGGCCATTGCGGCGATTCAGCGGAGCCACCCTGAATTAGTGCTCTATCAGACCGAGCAAGAATGTGGTGATGGCCGCAACGATTGGCGCTATTGTCGCTATGCCTGGTCGCTACTGAAACACTTTTTGAGTCATGGCACCCACGCCTATCAATACTGGAACATCGCCTTGCGCCACGGTGGCATCAGTCGCTGGGGCTGGGCGCAAAACTCGTTGGTGACGGTAGATCAGGCCACCCGCACCTTTACCTACAATCACGAATATTATCTAATCAAGCATGTCAGCCATTTTGTGCAACCAGGGGCGCACCGGGTGACTACCATGAGCTATACCGGCTACGAAAACCAGCTGGCCTTTGTGAATCCCGATGGTAGCATCGTGATTGTCATCCACAACGATATGCACGAACCAATGCCGGTGGGAATTATGATTGGCGCACAGGTCATCAATATCACCTTGCCTGCTGATTCGTTTAGCACGATTGTGGTGCCAAAAATGTGAGGCGGGTGCGAGGCATACCTCGCACGTGCGAGGTATGCCTCGCACTTCAGTTTGCAATACGTGGCGCAACAGCGTATACTGAAAGACGTATTGTTGACTTGTAATTTCCGGGAGGGGGGTGACCTACGCGCATGAAAATCGAACGCCGTGATGGTGAGAGCATTGAACAACTGCTTCGCCGCTTTAACAAGGTTGTCGTTGCCGAGCGCATCACCAAGACCTACCGCGAAAAGATGGCATTTGTCTCGAAGAGCGAACAACGCAAAGAGAAAGTTCGCCGTGCTGAACGCAATCGTCGCAAGAAGATGGCACAGACCGGTCACTAGCATCTGTTTTTTGCATATTCAAGCCGTTCCGGTCGTTACCGGAGCGGCTTTGGTATGTTTATTCTACAATACGTTTATTGAGTGACAGATAGGGAATGGATTTACTATGTTTGACCGCCTCAAGACCGTTGTAACTCGTTACGACGAATTAACCCAGCAATTGGCCGACCAAGCCGTGCTTGGCGATATCACGCGCTTGCAACAAATTGCCCGTGAGCAACGCGAGCTTGAGTTGGTTGTGACGTCGTACCAACGCTATGCCCGCATCGAACAACAACTCATCGACGCCCAAACCATGTTTAACGAAAACGCCGATGACGCCGATTTGCGCGCCATGGCCCAAGAAGAACTCACCACTCTCAATGCCCAGCGGGAGGAACTCGAACAATCCCTCAAGCTGCTGTTGCTCCCCCGTGACCCCAACGACGAGCGCAGTGTGATTATGGAATTGCGCCAAGGCGAAGGTGGCGACGAGTCGGCCCTGTTTGCGGCCGACCTCTACCGCATGTACTTGCGCTATGCCGAGCGGGTGGGCTGGAAGGTCGAATTGCTCAATTCGAGCGAAAACGGCATCGGTGGCTACAAAGAAGTCTCGCTCGAAATCCATGGCGACGGCGCCTATAGCCGCCTCAAATACGAAGGGGGCGTCCATCGCGTGCAACGCGTGCCGGCCACCGAAGCCCGTGGTCGTATTCACACCTCTACTGCCACCGTGGCCGTGTTGCCAAAACTCGATGATGACGGCGCAGTTGATATCAAACAAGAAGACCTGCGCATCGACGTCTTTCGTTCGGGTGGGCATGGTGGCCAAGGGGTCAACACCACCGACTCGGCCGTGCGGATTGTCTACAAAGGGGGCACGCCTGACGAAATGGTGGTGACCTGTCAAGATGGCCGCTCACAACTCAAAAACAAAGAAAAAGCGATGGGTGTGTTGCGGGCTCGCTTGTTTGCCATCCAAGAAGCCAAACGTGCCAAGGCCTTGGGTGAATCGCGGCTGGCCCAAGTGGGCACGGGCGAACGCGCCGAAAAAATCCGCACCTACAACTTCCCCCAAGATCGCATCACCGACCACCGCGTGGGCCAGAGTTTTTCGAACTTGCCTGCCGTGCTCGATGGCGATATCGAACGGATGATTGATGCCTTGACGGTGTACGACAACTCCGAACGCTTGCGCGCCGTCGGTGTCGACGCCTAATCCAAAGGGGCGCTGATGAGCAATTTGCATTCGCGGATGTTGCTCAGGCAACGCCTGCGCCAACTGATTTTGATGCGCGAAACCGGCCCCAAGCGCCCCGCCTGGCATCTGCAACGGGCGCGCTTGATTTGGGGATTGCACGACACACTTGCCGCCCTTGATGGAGGAGAAACGCCCATGTTTCCACAAACACTCATTGATTACCTGACGCCCCAACTCCCCACCTACATCGAGCAACTGCGTCAGCTCTGCGCCATCGAATGCCCCAGCGAATCCAAACCGGGCGTCGACGAGGCCGGTGATTGGGTGGCCCGTTGGGCCCGGCAACGGGGCTGGGAACTCAAGCGTTGGAAGGACGAAAGCGCCGGCGATACCATCGCCTTTACCATTCGTGGTCGCAGTGGTCCGCGCATCCTGCTCGCCGCCCACCTCGACACCGTCTATCCCGTGGGGATCGCCGCCCAACGCCCGTTGCGCATCGAGGGTGATACGTTGTTTGCTCCGGGGTCGTGCGACAACAAAAGTGGTTTGTTGTCAGCCTTGTATGCCATGGCGGCTCTCGAAGAATGTGGTGGCCTCGGCAATATTGGGGCGATTACCTTGCTGTGTGGTGGCGATGAAGAAACCGATATGCGGGTGTCGCGCATGGCCTTTGCTGAACTGGCCCCGCAACATGATGTGGCGTTGGTGCTCGAAGCCGGCCGCGAAAACGGCGATATTGTCAGTGCCCGCAAAGGTGGTGGCTTTTTTGGCTTCGAGGTGCAGGGCAAAGCGGCTCACGCTGGTGTCGAACCGCACAAAGGGGCCAACGCCATCGTGCAACTGGCCCACCAAAGTGTGGCGTTGCATGCCCTCAACGGCCTGCGCCCAGGCGTGACGGTCAATGTGGGCGTGGTGAGTGGGGGCACGGTATCAAACACGGTGCCAGATTATGCCAGCGCCAAAATCGACGTGCGGATTGTCGATCCCGTCGACCAAGACGTGGTCACTGCGGCGATTTTGCAAATAGCCGCCACTAACCATGTGGCAGGGACAGCCACTACCGTCACCGGCGGCTTCAAAGTGCCGGCGATGGCCTGCACCCCTCAAATCGCCCAGATTGCGGCCGTCGCCAAACAGGCGGCGCTCGATCTCGGCTTTAGCACCAACGATGCCCATACCGGTGGCATGTCGTACGCCAATTATTTGGCCGAACTAGGCTTGCCGGTGATTGACGGCCTCGGCCCGGTGGGTGGCAACGACCATAGCCCGCGTGAATACATCAGTGTGGCCAGTATCGTGCCCCGCACGGCGTTGCTGGCGTTGTTGATGACTCGCCTCAAGGATGTGGTGGCAACGGCGTAAGTGAGATAGTAAAACACACCCCCTGCGACAGTATTGATGTCGCAGGGGGTGTGTTTATGGATGCGAGATTACGAGCCTACCACGGCGACTCGACGTCGAGATCGTAGCTCACCGTCCAATTTTCGGGTTGGTCGACGTATCTGACATTGACCATGGCACCGGCTTGGGCACACCACGAGTCACCCCACCAGCGCCCGCCCCACGACGTCCAGGTTTGTGGTTCACAATCACCGACGCCACCGGCTAGCCAGGCTTGACCGTTAAAGGTCATCACTGAGGCTACTGAAGAGATTTCGAGTGACAATTGTCCGGCGGCACTCACCAAACATGCCACTTCAGCCGAGACGCGGGCGCTGAGGTAGCCACCCCATGATTCGGGACCCGTTGTGGGAGCGATTTGTTTGAAGTACCAGCCCCGGATTTCGCCGGTAGCGATGACTTCGAGCGTACACCCGTTGTTGTAGATGGGTACACTAATCGCCACGCTGATGTAGAGCCCCGAGTATATGGCTGATGTGCCTTTGTCGGCGGCCAGTTTACTCATCAAGGTGGGGTATTGGTTAATCAATACGGCCGAATTGGTGGGCAGGGTGCCCACCAAGAATTGCACCGATGCCCCCACGTTTTTGAACTTGCCCGTGCCATTAAAGCCAAAGTAGCCAATCAGCGTCGAGTTGTATTCACCGATGCCAAACACCACGCCGATGTTTTGGAATTCCACCGAGGCGAGGGTGACGTTGTAGACTTTGATACCCCCTTCGATACGGCGACTGCCCGATGCCGTGCCAATCACCAGTTGCACATCGAAGTACACGTTATTTGACAGTAAGTCGGACCGGATGTTGTTGGCGAGGATGATGATTTCGCCGTCACTGTTGAGATTGAGCGAGACCCGGTCGACATGCAACAAGGTGTCGCTGCCACACGTATTGCCGGTGCCTGCCCGTTTGATGTCCATGTAGCTACCAAACGCTAGCTCGGTCATTTTGAAGTCACCAGCAGAGGTGATTTGGAATGACGCCGCCCCGTGGCCGTTTTTCAAGGTGGTACAGGTTTTTTCCAGTACCGTGCCTTGTTTGAGGGGCGTGATGCCTTTGCTACTGCTATGGGTGTATTCTTCGGTGGCGACGGCTGCCTTGAGTTTGGGCTCGAGGAAGTCAAAGACGTTTTGGTAGTCGTTTTCACCCGTCAATGCCGGACTACCAGGCACATTGCCCCAGGTATAGGTGATGCTGTTTTGGGTATATCCCGTCCAAAGGTCTTGGAGCAGGTCGACGGGGTCGTTGTCGTCGTTGCTGCCGTCATAGGTGCCGTAGCCAAAGGTTTTGGACCAGGTTTTGACGTCGTCTTTGACATCATTCCAGGCTGCATACGATTTAAACCCGGTGTTGCTACTATTGGGGCGATGGGTGGCCAGGGCCCGCAACGCCGCTTGGCTGGCACTATAGCCGAGGTAGAGGCCGATGTCGGTGGTAAAGACCCCACTCTTGAGCCGCCCATTCACCACTACCGAAATATCGGTTTTGAACAACTCGGCAGGTGCTGGCAACACCGACTGCTTGACCATCATGCCGGCTAGTACACCCCCCGATTTGTTGGCAATAAAGACCAAGGGCAACGGTAAATCGATGCGGGTACTGCCTTGATCCCACACCCATTGGGCGATGACGGGATTCCACAGCGTGTCGCCTTCGTCGCTGCCATCACCGGCGGTACCGACGCTGCCATCGCCTGCTGGTAGCTCGGGCTCGATGGAGCTCGGTCGGGCACTCCCCACACTAGCAGGGGTGCCGGCGCCGTTGATACAGGTGATGGTGGCAGAGGGGACGCACTTTTCGGTTTCACCGAAATACGACATGCCGGTGTTGCCGTCGAGTACTTGCAAGCCACAACCAACGGCATCGGGTACCGCAGTGGCACAGGCATAGAGCGAATCCGAGGTCAGGTTGCCTGCACTGTCTTTGAGTTTGCTGGGGATGCCGCCGACAATCGGCCCAAAGCCGAGCGTGGCTGGCTTGGCAGTGGGGTTGAGTAATTCGATGTGGTAACGATTAAGCAAGACGTCGTTGGGGGTAAACGGCATACCACTCACATAAATCTCGGGTGGGGTGGCGATGGTGATGTTGCCATAATCGCCATCGGGGAGCCATTCGCTGACGGCGTTAATCTGGGCGGCATTGCCACTTTGGCTCCGAGCGGCTAGTGGCATGATGTTACCAGACAATTGCAAAATCATCGGCGGTAATACGGCTTTGGCGTCAGCAATTTCACCTGGTGATGGGAAAAAAACGCCCCGAGATTTGAGATATTGCTTCGCGTATTTGTTGATGGTGGCCGGTGCTTTGGTATAACCAAAGGTCATGGCGCGCTGGTCAAAGTTCCAGTATTTGTGGTTGAGACTCGTCCCGCTACTGCTACCCACATCACCACCCACTGGGCAGCCGTTGCTGTCGAATTCGGTTAACTGCAACGGCAGGGTCAGGTCGCTGGGGTAGGGCAGTGTCAAATCGCTTTCGATATCGCTGGGGGGCACGATGATATTATCGACAAAAATTGCGCTGAATTTTTGCAGTGATTCATCATAGCCCGTCATGTTGTTTTTGACTGGGTTCCCCCCCAATCCAGCGAGGATGAGATGCTCGCTAAAGCCACCGTAGCGCAGATAGGCGTCCATGTTGGCAGTGAAATTACCACTGCCATAACAGCCGTAGGTCACGTCATTGGTGCCATTGAAGTTGAGCCCAGGGTCCAGGTCTGATTGGTCTACGATGCCGCGATCGATTTGCTCCCACGGCGATTCGACCGGTTTGGGCAGGCTGGCGTTGACGTTGCTCATTCCGACAGGTGTGGTGGGCGCCGTATGAAATGTCAGCGCCGATGTGTTTGTATCGGGGAGCATCGTAAAGCCGGGCCAGCGTATGGTGTTTGTGGTACTTACTGACGAGGTAATCTTGCCGAATTCACCCATTATCAGGATTTCGTCGGTAGGAGTGAGCAACAAATTCTCTTTGCTGAAGCCGCCTACGTAGGTCAGGCTTTTGTCGATGGGCAGGTAATTGGCTTTGACTTGTACTGCTTTGCCACTCACGACTTTGGCGTAGGTGGTATCGCTGTCTTTGGCGTAGTAGGTCAAATCCAGCGTACTACTAATCAATGTACCACTGCTGATGAGACTGTCGGTCATGGTAATGGTGGCGCCACCGAGGGCTTTGACTTCGAAGCCAGCTGGGTATGAGGTGACATAATTGATGGCATTGAGATAATCAAGTTGGCCCGTTAATCCTGCCGCATCGGCGAACATGCTTTTGCCGTTGTATTTGTAGTCACGGCCACTAACACCCAGTGACCCCACAAAGCCGCTATTGTTGTCAGGCACATTGGTGCTGATGGCGGGGGGCGTGTATTTGAGGCGACTACTTGCTTCGAGGTTATCAAACCCCACCCCTGATGCATCAGCAAGCAGGGTAAGGTTCCCTTCGAGGCGATAAAACCACGGAGCGTATTCGTCAATGATGACCAGATGTGGGTTGGTGCTGGTTGGATTTGCCACATAGCTGGTGTTACTTACCACGTTTTCACACAAACTGGTGCTGGAATAACACCCCAGCATGTTTTGGGCATAAAACACTACCGTATTGCTACGATTTGGTGAGGTAAGTGGATCAGTGGTAGCGATGGCGAGTTGTAGTTGATTGGCCAACGTCGTGGTCATGGCCACCGTATTGGTAAATATCCCGTTGGCATCACTCTGGAATGCCACATCGCGTAAATCGATGGTCAGTCCATTGATGCTGGTGGCGGTGATTGTCGAAACCGGTGCGCCACTCGGGAATGCGGTGGTAAAGCTACTACTACGCAACGTGCTGTCACCATTAAGTGACCCCATGATAACTACGTTGGTCTTGATGACATTGCTGCCGGCGCTCAACGTACCGGCCAGATAGAGATTACTGTTGGTGGTGGCAGGATTGGGTAACAGACATGATCGGCTTTTGGATCTAAAGACGCCATCAATGGTAAACGTCCAATCACGCCCCAAGCTAATCACATTGGCTAGGGTAGTTAGACCCGATGTGGGGTCGGTGGTAAACAGCCCGGTGGGGAGCAGTGTGGTTTTGCTGGTAGTCGAGGGGATTTTTTCGGCAGTCATCCCCGCAATACAGCCACTGGGGAGCCGGGTGACCCACCCGCTGGTATTGACTTCGGTGCCGATTTCAACGTAATCGGTAGGAAGTATCCCCCAGGCCGGTAGGGCAACGGTATTGAAATAGCCGATGACTTCGTAACTGGTACTGCTATGCGCTACCGCCATGTATTCATAGGTGCGACTTGGGTCGAGAATCGACGTATCTTCGATGACCCAACTGCGGTTTCTGCTGGCCCAATCACTAATCGTCGTGACCTGCTGCCACGGGACGTTGCTGTTTGAGGCATGAATGCTATTGGGCTGGATGCGCCGGAACACCGCCACCAGGGGTGGTTTCTCGTTTTTGACATAACTCTTGGCATCGAGGGAGATACAGACTTTGCGGGGTGGGGTGGCCGCATCGTTACAGACTTCGCTGTTGCTCATCGACCACGTCGCATTGAGGTTACCGAGAGCCGCCATATTGCGTGGCGCATCCAAAAAGATAGTGGGTGCGGGGGTAATATCGAAGTCGAGGAAGTTGTTGACATTGCGCAACCAACGACTATTGAGGGTCGACGATAGCTCGGTGGTCACCGTCAATGCGCTTGCTACTGCGCCGACCCGCAATGATTCCCCCATTTCCATGGTGAAATTAAACGTATTGGTGTTGCCCGCCACCGTACTGGTGACGACGGTGTTCGTGGCTATCGGACTCGGGCGGGCAAGGATGACTGACCGCGAATATATGTCGGTGGTACCCCCAAAATCAACAGTCACTTGGTTTTGGCGATCATTGTTGAGGGATTGCTTGAGCGTAAAGCGGGGTGTCACCAAGCCTTCGGCGCTCCAGCCTCGTTTACAGATGATGCGCGGGGGGCTGACATTGCCGTTGGCGTCTTGGTATTCGATTTTGTAGTACACCGGTACATTGGCTTGCGAGGGGACGTATTTGTCGATTAAATCAATCCCGTACGGTTTGCCCTTGGGGATAGTATTGGGCCTAAATCGTTTGACCAGCACCCATTTGCCCGTCCCTAGTTTGCGATAGAGTATCACTTGGGTGACATCGCTGGGGACGGCGAGGCGACTAGGGAGTTTGTCGATACAGGGAGTTTTGGAGTTTTTGGTGTCGATAGTGGGTTGAGCCGGGGCGACGCGATCAAATACTGCCCCTTTGACGGGGCGACTGGCAGCCGACCAATTCCCGGCGTTATCACGCACTTGGATGCGGTACCAATAAATATTCCCCACTGGCGGGGTATCAATATAGGTGGTGGTACTGTTGCGGGTAGGGGCCGGGATGGTGGCGATGGGTGTCCAATTGGCGAGTTTGAGCCCTGTCGAGATTGCCCGCGTCACATAAAACGTCGGGGTAGCACCAGCGCCACTGCGGTCGAGGTCAAAGTAGCGCCACGAGAGCTGGATGCGCCCGGGTAAGGCTGATGGTTGGGTGGGGTAGAGTGGGGTGGCGACGATTTTATCCACTGGCGTAGGGGGGATTAGGTCACGT
>DBCF01000153.1 GCA_002292925.1 Roseiflexaceae bacterium UBA965
GGGCGAGATGCATGAGCCCGGGGCACCGCCCTGGGCGATTAGCCCCAACGGGGCGTGATGTGATAGCCCCAACGGGGCGACATGTGATAGCCCGGGTCGATAGCCCCAACGGGGCGTAATGTTATAGCCCCAACGAGGTACGATTTCGTACAATAGTCGTTGGTGTGGTATAATCTGCGCGGAACGTGGACGGAATATAAGCTGCACCGCTGGCGGTACGGCTTTCTGAGCAATGACGCACAGCCGACGCGAAGTGAATCATAATATTGTTGAATGTCTGTAAACAGGAGTAATCACACAATGGCACGTGTTGCAATCAATGGCTTCGGACGCATCGGACGCCAAACCTTCAAGGCCATGTTGGCCAATTACGGTGACGACCTCGAAATCGTTGCAGTAAACGACTTGTCCAATGTTGCCACCTTGGCCCACCTGCTCAAATACGACACCAACTACGGTGCGTTTGACGGTGACATCAAAGCCAACGGCCAAGTCATCGAAATCACCTACTACGACGAAGAAGGCAACGAGCGCGAAATCAAGCTCCAAGTCCTCGCCGAACGTGACCCCGCCCAATTGCCATGGGGCAAACTCGGCGTCGATATTGTAATCGAATCAACCGGCCGCTTCACCGAAGCCGAAAAAGCCAAAGCCCACATCCAAGCCGGCGCCAAGAAAGTTATCATCAGCGCCCCCGCCAAAGGTGAAGACATCACGATTTGTTTGGGCGTCAATGACACCAAATACGATCACGATCTCCACAACATCATTTCCAACGCTTCATGTACCACCAACTGTTTGGCACCCGTGGCCAAAGTCCTCAACGACAAGTTTGGTATCAAGCGCGGCATGATGACCACCATCCACTCCTACACCATGGACCAAAACTTGCAGGACAACGTGCACGCCGATTTGCGCCGTGCCCGCGCTGCCGCCATGAACATGGTCCCCACCACCACCGGTGCTGCCCAAGCCGTGGCCTTGGTCATCCCCGAACTCAAGGGCAAGTTCACCGGCTTTGCCGTGCGCGTGCCCGTGTCGACCGTCTCGATGGTAGACTTCGTGGTTGAGCTCAACAAGGGCACCACCGTCGAAGAAATCAACAAGGCCTTCACCACCGCCGCTTCCAGCGAAGAACTCGAAGGCATCTTGGGCGTCACCAACGAAGAGCTTGTCTCAAGCGACTTCCTTGGTTCATCGTTCTCGAGCACCGTCGACTTGCCGTTGACCCTCGGCCTCGGCGACAACTTGTTCAAAGTCATCGCATGGTACGACAACGAATTCGGCTACTCCAACCGCGTTGCCGACTTGACCGCCTTCATCGGCGATCACTTCAACGCCTAAATAGCCCAAATCCCCCCGTGGCGCACCGGTTGCACCACGGGGGGATTTTTTGTGCCCGAAACTACTCGCGCGCCCACATGGCCGCAATCCCTTGGCCACCACCAATACACAACGACGTCACTGCGTAGTGTTGCTGGGTACGCTGCAACTCGTAGATGGCTTTGACAGACAAAATAGCCCCCGAAGCCCCTAACGGATGTCCCAGTGAAATGCCACTGCCATTAGGGTTGACCCTGGCCGGATCAAGACCCAATTCTTGCGTCACCGCAGCTGCTTGGGCCGCAAAGGCTTCGTTGATCTCATAAATTGCTACTTCACCGCTGCCGATGCACGTTTTTTTCAATAACTGCTGAATGGCGGGAATCGGACCAATCCCCATGTAATCGGGATCAACCCCGGCATGACTATAGCCCACCAGTCGCGCCAATACCGGCCAGCCGTTGGCTCGTGCCACCTCGGCTTCCGCCAAAATCAGCATGGCGGCGCCGTCGTTGATGGTCGACGAATTGCCGGCGGTCACGCTCCCTTGGGCATCAAACAACGGGCGTAATTTGGCCAAACCCGCCAACGTCGAGTCGCCTCGCACCCCTTCATCGACGGCAAATGGAGTCGTGCCACCCTTGACGGGGATGTCGATGGGGACGATTTGGGTGTCAAAATAGCCGGCCGCAATCGCCGCAGCGGCGCGTTGTTGACTAGCAAGTGCCATTTCGTCTTGGGCCAGGCGGGTGATGCCATAGCGCTTGGCGACGTTTTCAGCGGTCACCCCCATCGCACAACCGTTGAATGGATCAGTGACAGCCCCTGCCATCGGATCAATGACTGCGCCGTTTTGCATGCGTTGGCCCCAGCGCATCGTCGGCAACCAATAGGGTGCCCTGCTCATCGATTCGACTCCGCCCGCCAAGGCCACGTCGATGTCGCCCAACAAAATCGCTTGGGCGGCACTGATAATGGCCTGCAAGCCACTCCCGCAAACGCGATTGAGGGTCAGCGCCGGCGTCGCCTGCGCCAACCCGCCGGTAATGGCCACGGCCCGGGCGAGATACATATCACGGATATCGGTATGGATGACGTTGCCGATAAAGGCTTGCGCAATCAGCGCGGCATCAATCCCAGCCCGCGCCACTGCCGCCCGCACCACTGCCGCCCCCAAATCGACAGTTGCAATCTCTTTGAGGCTGCCACCAAATTTCCCGATAGGCGCACGGACGGCCGCAGTCACCACCACTTGTCGATTTGCCATGTTACTTCCTTCTCAAAAAAAAGCTGCCACCGCCAGTGGCAGTCATCACCCACGGTAGGGTGCCTGAGGCACCCCACCGTGGTGAGATAGTTACTTGACTTCGCCTGCCAAAAAGCGCCGGGCGGTCTCGGCCAAAATCGCTGCGCCCAACGGCATATAGTCTTCGTTGATGGCAAATACCGGCGTATGGTGACCGCGCTTCATGTCGTCGTAGGCGGC
>DBCF01000012.1:0-10822 GCA_002292925.1 Roseiflexaceae bacterium UBA965
TTTTCAATTTTCAATTTTCAATTTAATAAAACATTGACACTATTACCAACTAGTGTTATAGTATCTAATAGATAGGTTAAACAAGTGCTCACACACGGGTTCGGCCTATTTTTTTATTCTTTGAGAAGGAGTTTCCCCCATGATTAACTGCAAAATCCGCCCCCGCCACAAGTTTGCTGTCTGTCAACAAAGTGGTAAGCAACGCTATCGGAGCCGTCGTGATGGGCTGGTAATTTTAACCAGTACGCGACATGTTGCTGCCCAGCGTGAAAACTATGGATTACCATGTCATCGTAAAGAATGTCGAGTATATAAATGTGACACCTGTGGAGGGTGGCATTTAACCAGCAAAGAAGCCAGGGCGTGATGGCGAATACGGCGTAATGTCAATACACCAGCCCCCCACACGCGTGCATGTGAGTGTACGCGTGTGGGGGGCTGGTGTGGCATATTACTGGGGTATTTGGAATGTTTCGCTGGTTTTGGTGCCACTAGCGTCAATAAACTCAAAGACACAGGTTGTATCAGTGACCGTGTAATTGACATAGTATTTGGCATTGTTGAGGGTGTATTCGAGTGAATAGGCGCCTTCACCCAAAATCTGGAAATTGGTAATCTCGGCGCCTCGCAACGGTTCTTGGGCAGGGCGCACCGGGTGGATGTGCGGTTGTGGTTCGATTTGGTCGTCGGTCACAGTGACCACGCCTCGCAAACCACCGTTGATGTAGGGGTAGGTGGTGGTGCCATGGTAATGGTAGACACCATCGCTGCCCATGTGACCGTTGAATTCATCGAGCGGGGCAACAGGCGAACCATCGGGTTCGGTTGACCCGTAGATGGCGAAGCCGTCGAGGGCATAGGCGATAGGTTTGCCTACCCCCACCGTGGCCTCGAGGTGTAACGGCGCAACGTGGTAGTGATAATCATCGCCTTTGCCACAATGTCCGCCCCACTGGTCTAGTTCACCGGCAAGTAGTGCATCATCGCCGCGGTTATTGAGGGCATTAAAAATAGGGACACCGTTGGCGGCGATGGCGATGGCCCCGCGGTAGAGGGCTGTTTTGGCCGAAATAGGGGTGTCAGCAATCACTGGTGTCAAAGGAATCTGGAAGGCACTTGTGCCCCGATAGTTTTGTGGCAATGGTACCTGCTGTTGCCAGCTTTTGATGCCGATCATCATGGGGTGGCTTGGGATGCCGTTTGATTCGATATATAGATTAGTGGCGTCTTGGCGGGTAGTAACGCTACTAAATGCGGCAAAACTATAGGCCGACACAGTCGTATTGGTGGCGCTGGTGCCCGCGACTTGGGTAGGCTGCGGGTTGGCATTCACGGGTGCTTGGGTATTGGCCGGGGCTTGGGCATCTGGTCGGGGTGGGCGTGGCATCAATTGGCAGGCTGATAGCATGGTCAGACTGATACTTTGGGCACAGAGTTTGGTGAATTGACGACGATTGATTGACATAAAAAACTCACTTACTATCGTGAATAAACAATGTTGAGGGTAGCACTGCCCAGGGTACGGTCGGCGATGGCGGCGAGCAAGGTGTCGCGGTCGACGGCGTCGGGGGCAACAGTAAATTCAGGTGCACTTGCCAAGGCATAGACGGTGTAGGTATAGTCTTTAGCGCCGGGGCCTTTTGAGCAAGGCGGGCTGTATTCGGTGCGATCATTGACACTATTGGTCCCCAATGTGCCGACACCCTGACTGTTTTTGGCTAAAGCGGTGACGGAGGCGGGGATGTTGTAGAGCACCCAATACCAGTGGCTATCACCAGGCCCGGGGATGTGATGCATGACGATGGCGAAGCTGGTGGTGCCGGAGGGGACGTTCTTCCAGGCGAGAGGCAACGTGGCGCTGGCGCCATCGCAGGTGTATTCGGCGGGGAGATTGCCGGCTTCGACCACATCGGGGCTGGTCAAGACAAATTCGGTGCTGGTCGGCGTCGGTTTGGGGGTGTCGACAGTCTGTTGGGGATCGGCTTGAGCGTTGTCACGCGGTGGTGGTGGCCCGTTGCGCAAAAAGCCACAACTGGTTGCAACGAGGAGCATCAGGAGCAAAAAAGGGAATGTACGTGGCATGAGTAGTATCCTTCTGATGAAAAAATTGGCGAAAGCGGTGAATTTTAGATACAAAACACCGCCGTGGGTACGGTTGCTCAACGGCGGTGTGTGGTTCAGTAAATTAGTGGTTAGGGTTTATACACGGTCACACTACACAGTACGGTGTTATTGGTTTTGAGGTCTGGCCCCCAAATGAATTTGGCCTCTGGCTTCCATGCAATCGTGTCATAGCCTTCTTTGGGGCTTACTTGGGCGGCACTATACAACGAAGCCGCCAACCAACTATTGGTGTCAAACGTGGGCGACTTCCAATCGGTAGGTTCGGGAATGCTGGTGAAGCCACAGGCGCCTTGACCGGCAACAGGATTGGCTTCGGCGGCACAGGCATTGTCGAGAGGTGCAGTGTGGATGACGGTACACTTCCACCATTCATTGGTGACACCAATTATTTCACCAGTATCGGCATCGGTAAATTGGCCAATAAATCCGCCATCGCCGATTTGTTGGCGATCTGTGCCAATATACTCGAGCCCGGTATCGTTTTGGATGTAGTCTTTGAGGATGACGTTGAAATGCATGGGATAGGTGGCAGGGAAGGTGATAGTCTCTGCATTAAACGAGCGCTCTGTGGTAATCGGTACGGAATCTGCTTTGATGAGTTGGTCATCGAGGTAGAGCGCAAACCAATTATCTGCCCACAATTCGGCTTTGACATTGATTGATTGTGATTTGTTCGATTGGGTGGAATTACTTGATGTGCTGGAATTGTTGCTGACTGCCCGGGTAGTGGCTTGTGCGACAACTGCAGTAACTACTTTGGCACGGTTTTTGTAATTGGGAGGTGGGACACTGCCAAGCTCCCCACCACAGGAAACCAGTAGATATGCGATTCCCAATAACATGCAGAATGCACGATAGTTCATGGCGCCCTTTCATATGGTTTGATCATTTTTTCATTCACCATATCAAGATGAAAATCGGGTACGATTCGTTCCTCTATTATATGGGGTTATATTTAGATGTGGTAAAGAATCTATGTAGAATAGCATTATTTTGTCAAATACCCGCTATTTATGAACGTATATTTGTGCAGTTTTGTGTGCCGTGGGGTATATGCATGTATCGGTAGCATACTGCCTTTGGCTGATTTTTTGCACAAAGAGAATTATACGATAGGCAGCGTGGTAATGATTGTGGTGGCGAGCTACCAGATATGTGCGGTGACGAAAAATTGATGAACGGAGTGAATTTGGATACAAAACACCGCCGCTATCTGGTTGATAAAACGGCGGTGTATGGTTCGGTAAATGAGCGGTTAGGGTTTATACACGGTCACACTACACAGTACGGTGTTATTGGTCTTGAGATCTGGTCCCCAGATGAATTTGGCCTCTGGCTTCCATGTAATCGCGTCATAGCCATCTTTGGGGCTCACTTGGTCGGCACTATACAACGAGGCTGCCACCCAGCTATTGGTGTCAAACGTGGGCGACTTCCAATCGGTGGGTTCGGGAATGCTGGTGAAGCCACAGGCGCCTTGACCGGCGACAGGATTGGCTTCGGCGGCACAGGCATTGTCGAGCGGGGCGGTGTGGATGACGGTACACTTCCACCATTCATTGGTGACACCAATCATTTCACCAGTATCGGCATCGGTAAATTGGCCAATAAATCCGCCATCGCCGATTTGTTGGCGATCAGTGCCGATATACTCGAGACCAGTATCGTTTTGGATGTAGTCTTTGAGGATGACGTTGAAATGCATGGGATAGGTGGCAGGGAAGGTGACAGTCTCTGCATTAAACGAGCGCTCCGTGATAATCGGTACGGAATCTTCTTTGATGAGTTGGTTATCGAGGTAGAGCGCAAACCAATTATCAGCCCACAATTCGGCTTTGACATTGATGGTTTTGGCATTGGTGGTAGCTGGCTGGGCACTATTGGTGTTATTACTAGGCAATGAACGTACAGTAGGTTGTACGACGACAGCGGTTGCGATTTTGGCCCGGTTTTTGGCTGGTGGTGGTTGATCACTACTTGGGCCACGACCACAGGCGGCGAGCAGGCAGGCGAGCCCCAACAGATAAAGTACACGATATTTCATGTGGTAATCCTTTCTGGTTGAAACAGTGTCTTTTCGACATGCTATAAAGATGAAAAATATATACTATTCGTTCCTTCATTATATGTGGTTTTTGTTGAGTTATGATAAAGATTGGGTAGAGACGAAATTATTTTGTGACTACAATCTATTTTTGTGCAAGCGGTCTCTAACGATGTATGTGAGTTACTATCATGCCCCCACGTATGGTGTTGGCGTGGTCTGGGACAAATGTCTTGGTATAATATGGTTTTGACGGAAGTGCTGTTGAACAAAGAGTGATTATGCGACAGTCAGAGCGTGTGGTAGTGGTTGGTGGGGGATTGGGTGGCCTAGCTGCTGCCATTCGCTGTGCGGTAGCAGGGCGCCCCACCACGTTGATTGAAGCCCGCCCAAACGTGGGTGGCAAACTCAATATTGTGCGTGACCAAGGATTTGTGTGGGATATCGGCCCGTCGCTTTTGACGATGCCATGGGTCCTCGACGATTTGTTGCGGGTAGCTGGTAGCTCACTTGCTGCCGAACTTGACGTCGTGGCATTGCCGTCGGCCTGCCGCTATATGTGGGCGGATGGCACACGATTTGATGCCATGGCGTCGTTGCCGGCACTCATCCAAAGTATAGCGGCAATCAATCCGCGTGACGTAGGGAATTTCATGCGGTTTATGCAATACTCCCAGCAATTATGGGATTTGAGCGCCGATCAGTTTTTGGATACTCCCATGACGGGATGGCAAAGTTTGCTCGATTGGCGCGTGCTCCGCGATGGCTGGCGGCTTGATGGTCTGCGTACGATGGACGTGGCGGTACGCAGTTTTTTTGAAAGCCCCCAATTACAGCAGGTCATGAATCGTTTTGCCACCTACAATGGCTCGTCACCGTATCGCACACCAGCGACGTTTAATTTGATTGCATGGGCTGAATTCGGGTTCGGGGCGTTTTATCCGCGCGGTGGCTTGTATCGCATTGCTGAAGTTCTACACGCAACGGCGCTACGGGTTGGAGTCGATATTCGGACTGCGACTGCAGTAACGGGCATTCAGCATCAGCAGGGGCGGGTCAGTGGCGTCACGACGAGTGATGGAGAAACCATTGCGACCCAACGCGTGATTAGCAATGTCGACCCACAGGTGACGTTGGCCAAACTACTCGATGGTGGGGCGCGGCGGGCGCAACGTTTGGCGCAGCGCGAGCTCTCGACGAGTGGGTTTGTGGTGCTGTGGGGGTTGCGCCAACGCTATGATCAACTCGACCACCACACGATTTGTTTTTCACCAGATTATCGGGCTGAATTCGCCGATACTGATGCAGGTCGACTGCATGATACCCCGACGATTTATCTCAATCACACCGTAGGGTATGATCTTGACCATGCCCCTGTAGGTGGCCAAAACATCTTTGCGTTGGTCAATGTGCCGGCTACCCGGGGGAGCCAGATTGATTGGCCCAACGTGGCAGCGCAGTATGCAGACCAACTCGTGAGCCAACTCGAAACTCGCTTTGGGTTGGCTGGGTTTCGCCAAAACATTGTGGTGCAACATATATTAACCCCACACGATTTGGCGCAACGCTACAATGCGCCTGGCGGATCGATCTATGGTCTGGCATCGAACTCGACCTTGAGTGCCTTTATGCGCCCGCCCCAACGCGATCCCCAGATTGCCGGTCTGTATTATTGTGGTGGGGGGACGCATCCTGGTGGGGGCATCCCACTTGCATTACTGTCAGGCAAACACGCCGCCCAACTCGTATCATAGGCGCTATCAAAAAACGACACGGCACCGCCCACCCCAAACATATTGGGGTGGGCGGTGCCGTGTCAACGAGGAAGTATTATTTGTTTGGGAACAGCGTGCGCAGGCGCTGACTTTGCCATTCCACAATGTCGCTCAAGGGTTGCAACGGTGCATTGGTGGCTAAATCAGTGGACTGGTAGGGCGGGGGGCCGTATTCGGGGGTCATCGAAAAGCTGGTTTTGCCGGCGCGTTGATTGGCGGTGACGGCCAGTTGCCACCAGTATTCGTGGGCGGCGACTTCGGCTGTGTAGCGGGGTAAGCTGGGGTCGGGCACTTGTGGGCCTTGGGAATGCCCGACACGGGTGTGTAGGTGGATGCAGTGCTGTGCACAACGTTCCATGATGGCTTCGGCATCGGTCAAATTGCGCTCAGCGACGACAACCCAATGGCTGTAGTCGGCACAGATGTGGGCGTCAGCGTAACGGGACAAGTACATGTCGGTCCACCACGGATTAAAAAAGAGCCGACCGCGATGCGTTTCGTGGCCGATGGCAATCCCATAGTGTTGTTCAAAGGCGATGATTGCTTCGATAAAGCGACATCCATCATCGAAGTTGGAGGCGTCGCGCCAGCCATGCAAGGTGATTTGGCGAGCACCACAGGCAATGGCAGCTTCGACTTGTTGTTTGGCCGAATCGATGTGGGCTGCCAGATCGGCACCACTGGTAAACGCCATGGCAATATATTCGAGTTGGTGGGCCGCAAGTTGCGACACTAAGCGTACTTGTTCACCTTGGTCGAGCGGTACACCGAGTTCGACGCCACAATAACCTTGTTGGGCAATCATAGGAAAGACGATTTCCCACGGGGCGTCGATGCCCCAGGTACTACGAAACAAATCAATTCGCATGATAGATTCCTGCTCCTCTGCGCTGATGGACATGCTGATTATACGAGAGGAGCGGATATTGGGCAATTTTAGCGTTTGCTACGGCGGTAACCGGCGGCGATGGCAGCTGATTCACTATCAAAACAGGCTACGTTGGCATAGGTTTTGGCATAAAAAGCCCCATCGGGTACGTGATAAATCATCGAGCGGCGATTACCTTTGATTTGGCCAACGAGACAAGGTGCCGAGGCTGCATCGATAGTGCTACTTCCACCACTACCGCTCCCACCTCCACCAATGATAATTGGCACGGCGGTTGCGGTGGCCGCAGTGGTGCCTACAACTCCATGCACACCGTTGCAGGTGGCGGGTGACCATAACCCGAGTTGTTGAATTTGGGCGTTCCGTTGGGCATCTTTGAATTGTGCTTGATATTTGTAAGGGCGGTTGTAGGTATATTCAAAGGCATACCCGTCGGCGATCATGACTTGGTTAAACATACGGCCGTCAGCCAGCCAGACATAGCTCAACAAGCGATTGTACTTGTCATAATCGCCTTGGCTACTATCTATTTCGAGATAGACGGTGGCACCATTGAGTAATTGACGGGCATGATTAGAGGCTTCTTTGCCAAAACACTGTACTGGTTTGCGCGGATCGACGGTTTCGGGTGTGTCAATCCCAATCATACGGATGGTGATATCGTTGTTGTCGAGTAGTACATGGATGGTATCGCCATCGACGACCCGGATGACGGTGGCCGCCACGGCACTCACCGGAATAGTGGTATTTGTGGTGGGATTTGGGACGAAAATAGCTGGAGCGGTGGCAGTAGGAATGGGTTGATTTGCGGTAGCGATGGGTGCTGTTGATTGATTTGATGCACCACTGGCACTGCCGAGTAATCCGTTTAGGATGTGGTAGGGCGCGCGGTTTTCGGGATGTAATTCAATTCGGGTGCGTTCAAACCATTGCACTTGGTATTGTCGGCCATCGTCGAGTATTTCGTTGACGAGCCCTGATAGTGGGATGCCATTGAGGGCAAGTCGTTCTGGATCACTAAACCCCGGCTTCCCATCAAATTCAATGCCGGTGGTAAGCCAGCGTTGCAAAATAGCGCCACACACACTTTGATTGGTGGCTGCAAAATAACGACAATTGGGGAGGATACCGCTTTGGGGGAAGGCTTGCCAATCGCGTCCTTGGGCGGCGAGTGTGTCAGCCCCGACCCGTCCCAACAAGATGTCGTAGGGCGCAGGATTGTTGGCATGATATTCGATGCGTTGCCGCTCAAAGCGCTGTGCCACTACGGTGTGACCATCCACGTTGGTCGTCGTCGCTACGGCTATGGGGAAGCCAAATACGGCGATGCCCCCTTGCCGTTCCCAAAACGTGCGGATCTGCCCATCAATACACTGCCCTGTTTCGCCAAAACAGCGCGGCGCAGCCTGAATCGTCGCAGGGGTATGGAGTAGCCCAACCAACAGACTGAGCGTGGCACACCCCCACCAAAGCATCCGTACGACTTGTGATTTCACAGCTTGTTAATCCTTTGGTTGGCAATAAAAAGAGCAGCGAAGCGCACTTATGGTACGGCAGTCACATCTGAGGCAACGCCGTTGCAGGTGGTTGGTGCCCATAACCCGAGTTGTTGCGCTTGGGCGTTGCGTTGGGCATCTTTGAATTGTGCTTGATATTTGTAGGGGCGGTTGTAGGTATATTCAAAGGCATAACCCTCGGCAATCATGACTTGGTTAAACATACGACCATCGGCCATCCAGATATAGCTCAACAATCGGTTGTATTTGTCATAATCACCTTGGCTATCATCTATTTCGAGATAGACAGTTGCCCCATTGAGTAATTGACGGGCGTGATTTGAGGCTTCTTTGCCAAAACACTGCACAGGTTTGCGGGGATCGACGGTTTCGGGTGTGTCAATCCCAATCATACGGATGGTGACATCGTTGTTGTCGAGGAATACATGGATGGTATCGCCATCGACGACCCGTTTGACCGTAACGGCAATTGCGTTGGCGGGAATGGCGGCATTGGGCGCATCAGGGGCAGGTTGGGGGGCAACGGCGTCTGGTTGTGGGGCAACAGTGGCGGTTGCCACATCAGCTTGGGCTACCGTTGGTACGAGTGTGGCAGGGACGTTGGTGGCGCCTACTGCAGTGGGTGGCACGGTCGGTGTGGGAGCGCTGGGGGTGTCGGTTGGCACGAGTACGGTGTTCGTGGCAGGTACTGCTGTTGGTGATGGAGATGGGGTGGCTGTGACGACGATGACGGTGCGGGTGGGCGGGCTGGTGGGGTCTGGTGGGGGCGCGGTAAGTACGGCTACCAACATCACTACCCCAAACAATACCCCGCCAGTGAGTGCGATAATCCGCCACACACCACCGCGATTCCAGCCATATTCAAAGGCCAAAAACGGCCATGCAATAAGATAGTAGAGCCCTTTGATTGCCCAAGGGAGAAGTGGCAAGAGGAAGAGAATAATACGATAGATCAATAATCCAATGCCAGTGAAAAGCCCTATAACCAACCCAAATAAACAACACCCCATGTTGTTTTTACTATTATTATTGTTATACATGGTAGATTCCTATGGGTGGTAATTATAATTTATGTATTAATTATAAAGAATTCTTAGGGCACATATGTGGATAACCCCCCTATGGATGACAATGCATCTATAGGGGGGCAGTACGCAGGTGATGTTGGTTATACCTGATGGGCGCCGAAGTGCGGTAAATAGGGTTGTGATTGGGCAAACATTTCGTTTACCATAGCGCGGATTTCACCTAACGATAATCGGGCAGCGGTCAATGGATCATGACAAATCGCTTGATAGATGAGATTTGGGTCGCCATTAAGACAGCCGGTAATTGCCATTTCTTCGATTTGACTGCTGAGATTGGTCAACATCGTCACCGATGCGGGTAAATCGCCAATTGGTAGCGGGTGTAATCCATGGCTATCGACATAAATGGGGACTTCGACACAGGCTCCGATGGGTAAATTGGTGATATAACCACGATTGGGCACGTTGCCGTTAAATTTAAATACATCACCTCCGGTGAGTGCATTGATGATTGCAGCGGCGTATTCGTTGCTCGGATGCAAATCGACCGGTTCGGGGTTGGTCCGTTCACGTTCGGCTTCGGTCGCCCAATCATTCATGTGAGCTTGGTACCAATTGAGGGCCGCATATGAGGCACCTGGATTCCAGCCGGTACCAGGAGTGCAGTATTGAGCGATAAGTTCAGGACGTTTGCGAAACCACCAGTTGTATTCGGAATGATGCCCGCTTGATTCGGTCGTGTAATACCCGAATGCCATAAATAATTCGTTGCGGACGATTTCTTCTTGGTAAATGACGGGATTTTTGACCAGTTGGCGCAATATTGGGGTGACGTTGATCCCATTCCATGTATAAGACAGATACCACGACATGTGGTTGATCCCGGCACAGGTATAACTGATTTCGCTCATGGGGGCACCAAGCCAACGGGCCAACATTTCGGCAGTGCCTTGGACACTATGACACAAGCCTACAATCGGGACGGTACTTGTGCGACTTAAGGCACCACACAGCATGGCCATGGGGTTGGTATAGTTGAGCAGGGTCGCAGTTGGCGCCACGCGTTCGATGGTGCGGACGATTTTTTGCATAGCGGGGTACAATCGCAAAAAGCGAAAAATTCCCCCTGGCCCCCGTGTATCACCAATATTTAAGTCAACACCGTATTTGGCTGGGATTTCGATATCGTGGCGCCATTGGTCGAATGACCCTGAAATCGTCGTAATGACGATATCTGCCCCGGTAATTGCGTGTTCGAGATTTGTGGTGGCAATGACTTGCGCCGAGTACTTCCCGGCGGCAATGATACGTTCTACACCGAAATGTGCATGTGCCAGACGGGCTTCATCGATGTCATGTAATACAATTGTGGCATGCCGTAAACGGGGAAAGCTGAGCACATCGCGCACTAATCGACGGGTGAAAATATGACTCCCAGCACCAAC
>DBCF01000012.1:10854-32434 GCA_002292925.1 Roseiflexaceae bacterium UBA965
CCCGCCTCTTTATATTAATAATGAATATTATTTAATTTAACCATACAATTATAAATAACGCAAACATATATTAAAAATGAATTAATTGAACCGTAAACAAAATTACATGTAAGGGTATTGAACATTACTATGTTAACTTCATAAATACGTGTTGCAATTATTCATATAGTGGGATTGTGGATGTGATGATAATCTACGTGAAATACCGAAAATATTTGAATATTTGTTCGAGACATGCTACGAATCTGTGATTGTTGGCGGTGTATCGTACTTCCTGCTTCATACGGAGATTCCACGCTATGGGCGCCAAGCCACCGTGCATAGAATGACGTTGGGGGGATTTCATGTGCGATTATCTACGGCGCACTGATTTGTGCCTATTGCCATAATCGGTGTATTTGCGCTGTAGTGTAATCGCCCCTACGTCACTTCATGCTTGCGACTGCATACCTTCGACCGATTTGGGGTCAGATATTGTATGATGACAGTAGGTCATACCCACCCAAAGGGTATTGATGAGTGTCATAAGATGAAATACAAAGGGGAGAATAATGCATATATATCCTACAAATCCACGTTATTTTGTGTGGCGTGGTCAGCCATGTGTGCTCGTGGGAGGGGGTGAGCATTATGGAGCAATCATGAATCTCGAATTCGATATGCTCCGCTACCTCGATGCAATGAGTCAGGCAGGCTTGAATTTGACGCGGGTATTTAGTGGGAGTTATGTCGAAGCACCGGGGTCATTTGGGATAATCGACAACACGTTGGCCCCCCACCCTGATGCCTATTTGGCGCCATGGGTGCGTGACGAGCAAGGGCGTTATGATTTGGCTCGGATTAATCCGCTTTGGATCCAGCGCCTCAACGCATTTGTGGCGGCTGCCGCCCAGCGCGACATTGTGGTGGAGTTTACGCTGTTTTGTTTTTGGTATGACCAAGCAGATTGGGAACGTTCACCGATGCACCCCACCCAGAGTCGTCAAGCGGTTGGTCCGTATGAACGTGCGCGGGTCTACGAAGCAGATTCGGCGTTGGTACCGTTTATGCGGCGCCTTGTGCAAGTAGCGGCCACCGAACTTAAAAAATACGATAATGTGTATATTGAAATATGTAATGAACCATATAGTCGCCAAGACCACACGATGGATATGGCCTGGCATGAACAGATGATCGAGGCCATTGTCGCGGTCGCATCAGAGTTGCCGATTGCCATCAATGTGGCTAATCGCACCCAAAAATTATTGTATGTGCCGGCTCATGTGAGTGTGGTGAATTTTCATTATGCGATTCCCTCAGCTGCCCGTGAAAACTGGCACCTTGGGGTGATTATCGGTGACGACGAAACGGGATTTCGAGGGAATAGTGCGCGGCCTTATCGCAGTGAAGCGTGGTCGTTTTTGTTGGCGGGTGGAGGGGTGTTTAGTCACCTCGATTATGGCTTCACCGTGACGCATCCTGATGGTACTGCCGTCACCGATCCTCGTACTCCAGGGTATGGTGGGGCTGATTTACGCGCCCAGATGGCGTTTTTGCGCCAAACACTTGAACGTGTAGCCGTGTGGGACATGCGTCCGTGTAATGAAATCATTGCATGGTATGCCGGTGATAGTGACGTGCAATTGCTTGCCGTCCCCGGCGAACGCTATATCGGATACATCCCGCAAAATGTACCCCAACAATCGTTGATGCTCGGGATCCCGGCGGGGCGTTATACGCTGGAATGGGTATATCCGGCGAGCTGTGTGACCCAAACAGCCGCCACAATCGAGCATCGTGGCGGCTTTGTGCGTATCGACACGCCATGGCATGCCGATGATTTGGGGTTTGTACTGGTGCGGGTGCGTTAGAGGTGACAGGCGACGGCGGTGGCCTTGGTGATGAGGGCAATGACTTTGTCGATGTCGAGGTGGGTGGCGACATAGGTGTTAGCAGGTTTTTTGCTGAAACCAATCGGGTCGACTGCGGTCATACCACGACCGATTCCGGTACCACAGTCGACTTCCATGTAGACATGACTGAGGGTGGCGCAGCTGGGGTCGAGGGCGACGGCCATGGCTTTGGGGTCGGCCATCAACATACCAGGGCGATTGCGGGATTTGGCCCAATTCATCAGGTTGGTGCACATGGGGCGTACAAAGCGTTTGCCCATGTCGCCGGCATCGAGCAGCGCTTCCCAGCGATCCCAGAGGATGGGGTGTTCGATGGTGTTTTCCCAGGTGACCATGGTGGGTTGTAGGTTACCGCGACTCAATACGAGGGCAGTGGCTTCGGGGTCGACATAAATATTGAATTCAGCAGTTGCCGTAATATTGCCAGTGGCTTTGGGGGCACCACCCATGATGATGGTTTTGCCGATGTACTGTGCTAAATTTGGCTCGAGTGACAAGGCAATCGCAAGGTTGGTGAGTGGTCCGAGGGTGACGAGGGTACAGCCCGGGTAGCGCTTGGCGAGCTCGATGATGCCCAAGGCTGCGTGGGTTGATTCGAGGTCCCGCGGAGCACGGAGCCCAGCATCGCCCAAACCGTCAGCACCATGGATATCGGCGGCATCGGGGGCATCAACCAGCAATGGGCGGGCGGCACCACGATAAATCGGGATATGACCGGCGCCAAAGGCATTGAGAATGGTACCGACATTGCGTTCGACATTGGGGAGCGATACATTGCCGTTGAGGGTGGTGATGCCGACTACTTCGACGCTGGGGTCGGCGAGTGCCATCAAAATCGCAAGAGCGTCATCGACACCGGCATCGGTGTCGATAATCATTGGGCGCGCTGGCATGAGGGTTCCTTTCGTTGTGATGCGTTCATGTCAATTATAGATGAGTTACGCCGGTGCGTTTGAATGCCTTTATTTACCGTATATGTTGGCATCGGTGGTATTGATATAATGAAGCAAACGAGACAGCGTGCCTAAATAGAGTGGAATGAATGAGGCAGATAGACGATGATTGCGAATAAAAACAGTAAAAACACACTCTGGGTGAGTGTCATGGCAATGGTTGGTGTGACGGTATTGCTCTGGCTGACCGTCGCGCCACTAGGGTTGACCTGGGACGAGCCTGCCTATATGCGAGCAGCCGCATCGTACCATGAATGGATTACCCGGTTGTGGCGCGAAGGCGCATCGTTGCTCAAGCCAGCAATCCTCAGTGCGTATTGGGATTACAATCACGAACATCCTCCCATGGTGAAATGGTGGTATGCCTTGGTCGGTACTCCTTTGGTCAAAACAGTGGGGCTGGTAGGGGCATACCGTTTGGCCGCAATCATGCTGTCAGCGATGCTGGTTACCGTGGTGGTCGTGAGCACGTTGCGGGTCGTGGGTGGGTGGGTTGCGTTGGCCACGGGAATTATTTTGCTCTGTATGCCACGATTTTTTATGCATGCGCACGTGGCGGCACTCGATGTGCCGGGTGCGCTGGCCTATATCGTCGGGATCTTGTTTTTTTGGCATCTGCGTAATCGCCGTGAATGGTGGGTGACAGTGCTGTTTGGTGTGATATGGGGCATCGGTATCGCCACCAAAATCAACGCCGCCTTTGTGTTGCCAACGATTGGGTTGTGGTGGCTGATCTATGATCGTCGGGGCTATTTGTTGGGGCGAATGGTGGTGGGTGGCCTAATTGCCGTAGTGGTATTTGTGGCATTGTGGCCATGGTTGTGGGTTGATACCACCAAGCGGCTAACGGATTATTTGTTGTGGGTCACGGTGGCACACTGGCAAATCCCGCAGTGGTTTTTGGGGCAATCGTTGTTGCCCCCACCATGGTATTTTGCGCCGGTGATGGCGGTGATGGTGACACCACTGGTGATATTGATTGTGGCGGTCGTGGGGGGTGTGGTGGCGTTGCCGGCACATCGCTCGTACCTGCATTTGATCGTGATTAGTGCCGTGATGCCGCTGTGTGCGTTGATGGTGAGTAGCACGGTCTATGACAACGAGCGCCTGTTTATGGCCTTCTTCCCGATGTTGGCTGTACTCGCTGGGTATGGGCTGACGCGGGGGGTATTGTTTATCAAAAAATCCACAGACGTGGTAGATTGGCGAATCTGGGTGCTCGGATTAGTGCTGATTGTGGGATTGCCGATGCGCGATGGGGTGCGGATGTGGCCGCATTTGCTGTCGTATTATAGTGAAAGCATCGGCGGGCTACCGGGTGCGGCGCGGCTTGATATGGATCATACCTACTGGAACGAAACGTATGTCAAGGCGTTTGATTATTTGAGTGCCAATGCGCCCACCAATGCCACGGTCTGGATTGAAAGCTACAGCTACGACGTTCCTCATACCTACCAAATCGATGGGCGTACCCGTGAAGATTTACGATTTGTGAGTAATGACGGCTATTCGGTATGGGGGATGAAAACAACGCAGATGGCGATGTACGAAGCTGATTATGTGATTGTGACCTATCGATTTACTTATTGGACGCCGGCTACACGGGCGTTGGTGGCCTCAAATACTCCTCCGGTGTACCAGATTATGCGAGATGGAGTGCCGTTATTAAGAATTTACCGCCAGCCATGAATATAATTTTGCAACGAATCCGCTCACCACACTGGTGGCGTTGGGGGGTGTTGCCACTGAGCTACACGTTGTTGTGTATTCCGTTTTTTTGGCACACATTTGCCACATGGGGGAGTGATCTCGCTACCCGTTGTCAGGTGCGCTGTGATAGTGGCTGGGAAAACGTCTGGTCGTTGTGGTGGGTCGCCCATCAATTACAGCTCGGGCAATCACCGTTTTATACGGCGCAAATGTTTTATCCACACGGCGCCGACCTGTTTTGGCAAATTTTGATGTTTGCTAATGGGTTGTTGATGACGCCGATTACCCTCATTTGGGGACCAGTATTTGCCTTTAATCTGCTCGCACTGTTTTCATTTGTCGCATCTGCATGGGCAATGGCGCTGTGTGCCGAGCAAATTGTTGGCCATCGTTGGGGGGCGTGGATTGCGGGTGTGTTGTATACATTTGCGCCATTCCACGTATGGATGGCGTATTGGGGGTTTGCCGAACGGTTGTCGCTCCAGTACTTCCCCATCATGTTGTATGCCTTGTGGGAATTGAGTCGTCAGCAACGCTGGCGCGGGGTCTGGATTGGGGCATTTGCGATTTTGGGTGCCTTGTTGTCGAGTCTCTATTACGGATTATTTGCCCTGACCTATGTGGTAATTTGGGCGGGGTTGATGACTTGGCGTGACCGGGCAGACCGCGCACGACTCACGCGATTTTGGGTGCAGTTGGTCAGTATGGCGGCGCTGGTCGCCGTCCCGATTATGCCGTTTGCGTGGCATATTTTTGTGCCGGGTAAACAATTACCGGCGATTGATGGTGGGGTCGGTCTTTCCGACTATTTAATCCGCCAAAAGGATTTTTCGGCATCATTTTTCACGTTTGTAACGCCAGGCATCACTCACCCACTCTGGGGTGATGCCGTATTGGCGTGGTATCGTCAGTTTTCGCCGAGTTATTGGCCCATGTCACTCGGATTAAGCGTGGTCGTGTTGGCGGCGATAGGGGTTTATTGGGCTCGCCCGCAGATTGCCTCTTGGTGGCTGACGATGACGGGGGTTTTGGTGGTATTGGCATTGGGACCACGGTTGATGTGGTTTGGCACCGACACCGGTATTCCGTTACCATACGACATTTTGAATTATATTCCTCTCGTGAAATTAGGCCAGCGCCCCAATCATTTTTTGTTAGTGGCATTAGCACAGCTAGCATTGTTTGCGGCCTATGCGATTCAAATCGGGGCGCAACGAGTGCGTCGCCCCTATTTGTGGGGAGCCGTGTTGTTAGGGGTGATTGGCTTTGAGTTGTGGCCGTTGCCGTTGCAACCCTTTGCGCCTACCCCCAGTGTGGTCTACGATGCGATTCCACGTCAGCAACGGGGTGCGGTGTTACCGTTGCCGTTCGATTTGGATGACGGCAATGTATTGTATGGGCAATGGTATTATCAGCGCCCGATTATAAGCGGTTATTTGCCGCGTCTCAATCCCGAATTGGTCAACACCGGCTTGCTCCAAGGGGCAGATGGTGTGGTGCAATTTACCCAACCAATTACCACGCTGACGGTGCTCAATCAAGACCCGGCCACGGCATTGACTACCATGATGGATCGGTTGGATGTGGAATATCTGTTGTACGACAAACGCTTTGGCACCGCGGTGAATATGGCTGTTTTGGACAAATTGCAATTTGTGGTAGACGATGCCAATTTAGCACTCTACCGCCGCCCCCCACAGGCTGCCACTGGGGCGTTGGTGGTGCTGAATCGCGGCTGGTTCCCCCCCGAACAAGACGTTGCCGGGCGGCGCTGGCAGTGGAGCGCGCCAATCGGCGCGTTTTGGGTGTACCAACCGACCAACCCCGCCAGGGCGGCGGTGATTACGGCGCGGTTTTCGGTACCGGCACCGATGCAAATCGCCCTCGACGGGGTGGCATTGCGTCAGCCGCTAGAATTTGCGGTGAATCAACCGCAAATGGTGCGCCGCTATCAACTGTTGGTATTTAGCACGGGACTCGCCAATGATTTGTGGTGGCACATCCATACGCCATTCCAGTCTGCTGACCGTGACATCGGTATCGCACTCGAAGATTTGCGAGCAGATTTAACCACGTTAGTCATGAAATAATCGGGTGGGTCTGTACAAAACAAAACCACGGTCTGCGTTGTAATCGCGCAGGTGCCGTGGTTTTTGTTTGTTGAAAAAAATACCGCTTAGTTGGTGAATTGGGCTCTATAGGCCTCGAGCGACGCCACATCAGTAATCGTGGTGGTGGTGGCTTCGGGGGCGATACGTTTGATCAGCCCTGAGAGCACATTGCCAGCACCGATTTCGACGAAATGGGTGACACCATCGGCGATGAGATATTGGATAGTGCTAACCCAACGTACCGCAGACTCGACTTGCGCGGGTAATTCGCTAGCGATGTCGGCGGGTGTCTGCAATGGTTGGGCGGTGATGTTTGAGATAACGGGGATGACGGGGGCCACAATTGTGGTGCGTGCAACGTGGGCGGCCAAGGCCTGGGCAGCGTCGTGCATCAAAGGCGAATGGAAGGCCGCACTGACTTTGAGAGGGATGACCCGTTTGGCACCGGCGGCTTTGAGGGCCTCACCGGCAGCCTCGAGTGCCGCTACAGCACCACTAATCACCGTCTGGCCGGGTGAATTGTAGTTGGCGACGACCACAGCTGCGCTCGGCGTACTCACGCTACGACAAATCTGGTCAATGCTATCGTCGTCCAGCCCAATCACCGCAGCCATGCCACCGCTGGTGGCTGCTGCCATCAGTTCGCCCCGCTGGCGGACCAATTGGATGGCGGCTGCGGGGCTTAGGCTGCCAGCCGCTACGAGGGCGCTGTATTCGCCGAGGCTATGCCCAGCGACAGCGACGGCGTGTTGGCGAGTATAGGGGACGATCTGGTCAACGTCGCCTGCCAGGGCTGCGAGCACAGCAAGGGAGGTGGCGACGAGGGCCGGTTGGGTGTTTTCGGTGGCGGTGAGTTGGGCTTCAGGGCCGGCAAAGCAGAGCTCGCTAACAGACCAGCCCAAGGCATGATCGGCGAGGGCATAGACGGCGCGGGCTGCCGGGGAGTGCTGGGCTATTTCGTGGCCCATGCCGACGGTTTGGGCACCTTGACCGGGGAATACAAACGCCTGGCGCATGAATTACTCCTTGGTGGGGCGGCCCCAGCGCACCACTGCTGAGCCCCATGTCAAACCGCCCCCAAAGGCGGTTAACAAGACATGGTCACCAGGATTGAGTGCGCCGCTGGCTGCGGCTTCGGTGAGGGCAATGGGGATAGTGGCTGCCGAGGTATTGCCGTAGCGATCCACATTGATGAAAAATCGTTCAATGGGGACATTGAGCCGCTCGGCAATGGCTTCGATGATGCGGCGATTGGCTTGGTGGGGCACCACGAGTTGCATGTCGTCCAAGGTCATATTGGCTTGGGCCAAGGCTTGGAGCGAGGATTCTTCCATGGCGCGTACGGCCAATTTAAAGACCTCGCGACCATTCATCGTCAAAAAGTGTTTGCCTTGGGCCATCACATCGGCACTCATTGGCATACAGGTACCGCCGGCTTCGACCATCAACAAATCTTCGCGGTCGCCGGCAGCCCCCATCACTGACGAGAGCAAGCCATAGGGTTGATCGGTGGCTTCGAGCACCACGGCGCCGGCGCCGTCGCCAAACAAGACACAAGTATTGCGGTCTTGCCAGTTGACATAGTGGCTGACCACATCGGCGGCACAAAGCAAAATTCGTTTGGCCATGCCAGTTTTGATGAGGCTGGTGGCAATTGTCAGGCCATAGACGAAGCCGCTACAGGCGGCGACGATGTCAAAGGCTGCGGCTCGGCTAATACCCAGTTGGGCTTGGACGCGGCAGGCCGTCGCAGGGAGTGGGCGATCGGGGCAAAAGGTGGCCACGATAACCATATCAATGTCGTTTGCAGTGACTCCTGCCATCTGCATGGCATCACGACCAGCTGCTGCTGCGAGTGACGATGTGCTCTCGTCGCCGCTAATGATGTGTCGTTCACGGATGCCCGTACGCGTTTGGATCCATTCATCAGAGGTATCGACGATTTTGGCAATATCGGCATTGGTAACAACGTTTACGGGGACACTCATGCCCCAGCCGGTGATTGCAGCATGGATGGTCATAGTGTGATGGCCTTCTAATAAGCAACCGGTGTTCGTGCTTGCGCGTACGAACACCGGTAGGGGCTGACCGCACAATGGCGAATTAGGAATCGGTTTTGGGGGCGGCAATCACAATGACTTGGCGATTGCGGTATTGGCCACATTTTTTGCAGACATAGTGTGAGCGCATCATTTCGCCACAATTTTTGCAGGTGACCAAGTGTGGGGCGTCGAGGCGCTGATGTTGGCGGCGGTTGCCACGGCGATGGCGTGATACTTTAGTCTTCGGGGCTGCTCCCATGATGAGTACTCCATTCTTGGTTAATCTGCAGATGGGCGATCGAATAGCGCTTTGAGCGCACTAAAACGCTCATCAATCGGTTCTTCGTGACATTGACATGCGTTGACGTTGAGGTCGACGCCACAACCAGGACATAACCCCAAACAAGATTCTTTGCAGAGCGACTTGATGGGCAATGCCAACAATGCGTATTCGCGAATCGCCACACTCACATCCAACATGTGTTGTTCATCAACACGGAAGACATCGTCTTCGTCGGGTGGAGGTAATGGCGCACCAGAATTCACATCGATGGAATTGGCGTATTCTTCGATGAAATCGACATCGATGGCAATACGGGCCGGTTGTAGACAACGCATGCATTGGCAGGTAACGACCCCGTGAAGGGTACATTCGACATAGACACCTGCCAGTGTCCGGGTAAACCGTACGCTACCGGTGATTTCGTGGAGCGCTTCGTCTTCGTGGAGCGACAAAAACGCTTCAGTGAAATCATGTTCGCGGCGCGCACCGATTGGCTCGCGTAATAATTGCGCCACGTTGAATGTGAGCGGAGAACGGTCTTTGAGTTTCACCATACACACACCTACGCAACGTCTTCCGAAGTTGCATTATAGTGGAGATAAAGGGCAATGTCAACAACGTCACTCACGTGGTACATGTGGCCGTTGTAAGCGATCGAGTTCTTTGAGCCCATTTTGGACGCTGAGCATAATCCGATCAAGGCGTCCTTGTAATTCCTCGAGTACTTCGCGAGCATATTCGTCAGCGCCAGCGCGGATTTCGTCGGCTTCTTGTTGGGCAGCTTCAATGATACGGGTGCGCTCGAGATCAGCTGCGCTGAGCAATCCCTGCTCACGCATCTGTTGGGTCATACCCGTGGGGATGCTGGTGGTGTCGCTCCGTGGTGGTTGTTTGGTGCGTACCAGCGCCCGTGTGCGGTCGATAATATCAAACACCTGCCGTTCGGCGACAATCACGAGTTGTGTGAGTGGCACATGCTGTGATTCATTGATGATTTCTTCAAGTTCGTTGAGTAGATCTTCGATGTTCATGTTACCCTCCATGACGCCGATCGGCGTAGACACGTTGCAAGGCAGTCGCGACATGTGTTGGCACTAACCACGATACATCTGCCCCGAGTGATGCAAGCTCGCGTACCCGCGTTGAGCTAAAGTACGTGTATTGATGACTTGCCATAAAAAAGACTAAATCAATGTCTGGGGCAAGCCGTTGATTGACTTGAGCCATTTGGAATTCAGATTCGAAATCATTGGCTGCCCGCAACCCGCGCACCACCACACTTGCCCCCACACTCCGGGCGTATTCGACCGTTAGTGAGCTATAGGTTTCGACGCGAATTTTGGGCATGCCGGCCACCGCTGTGCGCAAAAACGCCACCCGATCAGCGGTGGGGAACAACAAGCGCTTGTCGGGTCTGTCAAACACCGCCATGATGATGGTGTCAAAAATATGCGACGCACGTTCGGCAATGTCGAGGTGTCCATTGGTGACGGGATCAAAACTCCCTGGATAAACAGCAATTGTCACGCCTCGGCTCCTTCTGTGTCAGGGGTGGTATACAACGAAAAACAAGACCCCCCAAATTGTCGAAAATCACAGCGACTATATATCCCGTAGTGTTCTTCAAAGACCACGTGAATCGAATGCCCTATGATAAATATACCACCCGCTACCAAAATATCCGCATCAATCACCTGTGCCACAGTATCGTGGATGTGTGGGTCTGCGTAAGGTGGGTCCATCATGATGACATCATAGCGCTGGCCGTGTTTGTGGTGTTGCAAAAAACGTGCCACGGGCAGTTGGTGTACTTTGGCGCGCTGGATGAGCTTGGTATGGGTCAGGTTTTCTTTGATGACCCCACATTCGGCAGATTTTTGCTCAACAAAATCAGCCCACGCCATCCCCCGTGACAACCCTTCGATGCCGATTGAACCCGTCCCCGCATACAAATCAAGGATGCGCCCATGCAAGGCACCGTAACCGTTGAGAATCGAAAAAAGCGACTCTTTGACGCTGTCGAGCATCGGCCGTGTCCCCGTCCCTTTGGGGCCTTTGAGATGATGACCTTTGGCACTACCGGTAATGACACGCATACACTTACCGTCCAAATTGTAGGCGGCGAATCAAGTTGAGGGGCAGGTTGTGCTCTAACATTTGGCGTTGGGTCAACCCGATATCGTAATTGACCCGCCCAAATAGGACTTCGTGTGATGTGGTATCGATAATCGCATAAGCCGCCCGCGGGTCGCCATCACGCGGCTGACCAACGCTCCCCGGATTGATGAAATAGCGCTCGCCATCGGCAAATTTGATGACATCATTGCGCGCTGGCATCGTTGGCCCCTCGATATGACCATCTGTGTGCCGGCGGATGAATATTTGCACGTGTGAGTGCCCAATGAAACAGACCTGTTGCGCAAAACTTTGCCAATTGGTGGCTGCCTGACTCGGCTGTAACAAATATTCCCAGACGGGGTCGAGTGGGCTACCGTGGACGATGTAGTAACGCAGCGGGTCTATTGCCTTGGCTAATGGTAATTCTGCCAAGGTTTGGCGATGCTCGGGAGTGAGTTGCATCCCATTCCAAATATTTGCAGATTTGGCATCGGGATTGAATTCTTCGATATTGACTTTGGTGCTGCCAATACAGGCCAAATCATGATTGCCGGCAATCATGATACTGTCGAGTGCCAACATGCGGTCCATGCATTCGTTGGGACGTGGCCCGTACCCAATCGTGTCACCTAAATTCCAGATGATATCATAACGACCATGCGCGTCAGCAAGCACTGCTTCGAGTGCGACATAATTTGCATGAATGTCAGAAATAACTAAAACACGCATAACGCTACTTTCGTCGTCGTGATGGTCGATACTATTGCAAAATAATGTTACTATATAGTATAGTAAGTATTACGTACTGAATTGACAATACTTAGGGAGAATGTCATGTCAGATGGTGCGAAGCATTGCCCATATGTGGGATTAAAACAGAACCGGTCAATCCAGTTTTCGACGCCAACAGCAGAGCATCGTTGTTATGTGAGTGGCGACGCTATGGAAATTCCGGTCGACCAGGCGAGTTACTGCCTGTCGCAATTTCATACGCAATGTCCATTATACATGGGAAGTAGTGCATCTCCAAAAAAGGCGGTTCCCACGACGCCGAAATCACGCAATCAAGCCAACGAGAGCCGGTTTGTCCCCAAACGTGACGAAAGTGATTCAGTATATGTCCGTGACGTCGACTCGGATAGTGAATCACAACCGGCGACTGCGCCACGCATGCCCATGCGCACAAAATCAAGCCCACCGCCACGCACCAACTATACCGTGCTGTACGGTGCATTGATTGCGGTATTTGTGCTTGCAGGGGTGATTTATTGGTATGCAGGTACCATGTTGACCCAGAAACCTGGTGAGAGTGCTGCGGTGCTCGCGACAGATGCCACCGCCACCACCCAAGTATTTGAGCAGTTACCTACCGCAGCAGCGACTGCGGTGCCGGTACCTGCCACTGCCACCGCACTCCCGGCCCCTGCCACTGCAGTATCTGTGGCTCCGGCGGTGGCAACGGCTACGGTGGCGACTGGTGCGGCCGCCACACCCCGTCCGACAGCCCGTACCGTGATGACGTATACGGCGTCGCCGGCAGCTACCACCCAAGCAAGTGGCGGGAATGCAGTTGCAACCACCAAACCAGACACGCAAATGTTACCGTTGTGGCTCTACTTTGGCGATGCGACCGGCACCGTGTATGTGCCGGTACAACGCTCGCTGACGATTGTGGGCAAGCGCGTCGCCGGTACGGCGATGACAGCCTTGATTGAGGGGCCAAAGGGCGGCTTACAGCGCTTACTGGTGCCAGATGTGACAATTAAATCATTGACCATCAAAAACGGCACTGCCATCGTAGACCTTGATCGCCGTCCAACTGGGGCTGGTGATGTGCGGGGGTTTGTATCGATGGTGTTGACATTGACGCAATTCAGTAGTGTGAAGGATGTCAAGTTCCAAATCAACGGTGCAGACATCCCTGCCGAAAACGGCATTCCCAGCACGCGGCCTGCCATCAATGTATTGAACCCCGATAACCTCGGCAGTGATGCCTTGGCGGTGACGGTCTATTTCGTGGCCAACGACGGTGTGCATGATGTGCCAGTCACGCGCCTCGTCGCCAAAACTAACAATGTGATTGGGGCGGCGGCCCAAGCCTGGCTGGCAGGTCCTGGGCAATACGGCAACGCCTTGCGCCGCACGGCCCCCGCAGCCACGCAATTACGTGGCATTAACATTCAAAACGGCTTGGTAACGGTCGATTTGACCCAGCCGTTTGCTGATGTCTCCGACCGTCCCGGCGCCATCCGCACCTTGGTCGAAACCTTGACTGACGTGCCCGGTGTCAAAAGTGTGCAAGTACTCATCGAAGGCAAATCGATTGGTGAATTGTGGGGCAACGAGTACAACCGAGCCTTCGAAGCGCGGGTGATTAATCCGGAGTAAACGGCGGTTGTAAGCAAAAACGCGGGTTGGTACAGGTGAAGCTGTACCAACCCGCATTCCCGTTTATACCGCACGGAGACGTTCGTACCAGGCCTGGAGTGCCTGATTGTCGAGGGCAAACGGCGGGGCATCGGCAAACATCAAGGCATCGAGGGCTTCGATAATCAGTGGATCATGCCCGATTTCGTCGTCATCGTCGCTCTCGTCATCGTCACTATCCAGCAGGGTTGCATCGATGAGGCTGTCGGTGTCATCGCTGTCGTCGAGGTCTGCGGTATCGAGTGAATGGTAGGCTTTGAGAGCCCATTGGGCGAGTTGTGCCACGCTGGCGGCGCCATTGGTGGTCAAAGCGATGGCGTGGGCCACGGCATTGCGGGCGGCAGCGGGTTCGAGTAGGGCCAGATTGCTACTAGGGAGCATTAGCGGTCATCCTCTTCAGATTCAATAAACAATGATTGGTCACATTGACTGACAAACCCGCAGCCGCGACAGCGGGAGCGGGTGTTGTGATTGCGGTCGCCATTCAATTGTTGGCGGGCTGTGTGCATGGCGGTGACGACCGCCACAATGTCTGCCCGCAACGTATCGTCATAATCCACGCGAAAGGTCTGGTTGGCGTAGCGCAACAACCCGTAGGGTGGGCGCGTGCCCAAACACGTTTCGACCAGCAGGCAATAGGCGGCCAACTGCATCATGTCGGATTCGTAGGGTTGTTTGGCACGCCGGGTTGGTTTGACTTCGACAGGAATGATACCTTCGCGGCGTTTGAGCAGGTAATCAGGCTTGCCCAGCAAGCCGTATTCATGGGCAATCAGGGTTTCTTGGTTGGGCAAGGCGTCATTGACGTCACTGGCAAGGGTGGTCGCCCACGGCAGACCCGTTTGTTGGCGGGTGCGTTGGGCGATATACCACAAGCCAATTACGACGAGTGCCAGCACAAATAACAGGGTGGCCGACATCTACCACCAGCCTAACCAGGCCGCTACTGCAGCGAGGATGAACCCGAGGGTGGCAATGATGGCAATGGTGCGCATCAATGTTGAGAGCCACACCCAACAGCCATGGCGCTGGTGGGCGCTGACCCCGCGGGCGCGCCGTGCCTGAGCTTGTGGTGTGTGCCCTTCAACGCGCTCGAGCCACCACGAGCGCTGACAATAGAGATAGGTGCCGACGTCGCTGGCACGCACGTACTCAGCGACGCGGATTTCGGAGGTATCGATGGTGCGATTATTGGCCGAAGATCGATGTGCCATTCATCCAACCCTGAATATCGCTAATCGTCACCACTACCATCAAAATCATCAAAAGGGCAAACCCGGTCATGTGCACCATGGCTTCACGTTCGACGGGGATGCGCTTGCGCCGGACGAATTCGATTACGGCAAACAAAATATGACTGCCGTCGAGGGCGGGGATGGGCAAGAGGTTGAAAATTGCCAAGTTGAGGCTAATTAATGCCATCCAATTGAGGTAGCCCTGCCAGCCATCTCTGTCGATGATTTCGCCGGTGCCCCGCGCCATGCCTACAATCCCGGTCATGCCGGCGTTTTCGATTTGGGGGGCCAGACCAAGTAATCCTTTGATCCATGACTGGAGTGAATCAATCATCATGCCGGCAATGGTAAACGTCCGCACGGTGCCGTAGCTGATGGCTTGACCAATGCTTGCGGGCGTCGTGGACGTGCGATTGGCATAGGCGAAGCCAAAGCCCGCAGGGTTTGTTTTGCCATTAATCGTCCATGGCCCTGGGGTGATTTGCAGGGTGAGGGGTTGGCCATCACGCAAAATTTCGACGGGGATGGGGTTGCCTAGATTGGCTTTGGCAATATCGCCGATTTCGGTGCCAACGGTGATTTCTTCGCTATTACCAATCCGCAACACGACGTCGTTGGCTTGCAGGCCGGCAGTGGCAGCCGGGGTATCAGCATATACTTGGCTGACGACGAGTCCGGTATCGACGGTTTCGATGCCATTGGCGAAGGTCAGCCCCGTGAAAATGGCAATCGCCACGATGAAGTTCATCAATGGGCCGGCGAGTAGTACCGCAATCCGTTGGTAAATGGGGGCTTCACGCAGGCTGCCGATGCCATAGCTCGAATTATCGCCTGCACCACCAAAGCGCACAAAGCCACCGAGTGGCAGCCAGTTGATGGTATAGCGCACGCCATTGCGTTCGGCAATGGTGAGGGCGCGTGGGGGGAATCCGATGCCGAATTCATCGACGGTAATTTTAAAGGCGCGGGCCGTAGCAAAATGCCCGAGTTCGTGGGCGAGGACGAGAATACCTAACAAAATCAGAAATGCAACAATTGCAATAATTCCACTCATGTGGTCCTCTTTTCAAAAACAGAACGAAGTCTCAATCGGAATATTCGTTGGTCACAGCGTTATGATTACTGTTCAATATCGCAACGATGTGTTTATTGTAGCGAAATTTTGGCAATATTGACGTGAGGAATCCGTGAGTTTTGTGATGAGGTTACGCAAACCAAATGGCGAGGTAATAGACGATCGGCAGCATAAACAATACGCTATCGATGCGGTCGAGCATCCCGCCGTGGCCTGGCAAAATACTGCCGACGTCTTTGACTCCCAGTTGGCGTTTGATTTGCGATTCAGCCAAATCACCGAGTGGCCCGATAATCCCGGCGATGATGCCGATGACGGCACCACCCCACAGCGGGATGGGCAGACCGAGCAGGGGCACACAGCCGATACCGGTGGCAACGGCGCCAAGTAGGCCACCCACGCTACCCTCCCAGGTTTTTTTGGGGCTGATATGGGGGGCGAGTAAATGTTTGCCAAAGCGTCGCCCACTAAAATAGGCAAACGCATCGCCCAACCACGTGGTAGCGAGGGTAAGGACGATCCAGGCTACCCCAGGGGCAATCCACGCCGACAAGAGACCGGGGTAGAGTGGGGTGGTGATGGCGCGCATGGGGATGAGGTAGCTCAGCAAGTAGATGACATAAAGCACGCCACTCATCGTAAACGCCCAGGCAGTGAGAACGTGTTCTTGGTGGGCGCGCACGAGGGTAACAATGAGCGATGCAATCATGCCAAAGGCAATGACGGCTTCGACCAGCGCATTTCCCGTTGTGGTTTGGTACCAGGTTGCCGCAATAATACAGACTGCGAAGCCAAACCCAAAGCGGGTAAATGGAATATACCCATGTTGGCGAAATGAGGTATATAGCTCATACAACCCAATCATCCCTGCGATAATCATGACCAACGTGGTTGACCACAAATCCCACCATATTGCCGCTACCAAAATCGGCAGGAGTGGCAATATGGTAAGTACGCGTTGGCGTACCGAGTTGTTAGGACTTTGCATTAAGGCCACCAAATCGTCTGTCGCGGTTGCCATAATCTGCGACGGCTTGTTTGAGGAGTTGGGGGGTGAAGTCGGGCCAAAAGACAGGAGTCGTCCAATACTCGCTATAGGCGGCTTCCCAAATCAAAAAGTTTGAGAGGCGCCATTCACCGCTGGTACGGACAATAAAGTCGGGGTCGGGGATACCATTGGTCGAGAGGTGGGCTGAGATTAGTGCTTCGGTGACGGCTTCGGGTGCGACGCCGCTGGCCACGATTTGTTTGACAGCAGAGACGATATCTTGACGACCACCATAATTGAAGGCAACCGACAAGGTAATGCGGGTGCAATCACGGGTGCGCTCGACTGCTTTGGCGATTTTGTCGGCGAGGTGTGGGCTAATCCCATCAAACGAGCCAAGATGGCGGATGCGCACATTTTCGTTTTTGAGGTTTTCGACTTCATGGTCGAGAAACTCTGCGAGTAATGACATTAGTCCTTGGACTTCAACGGATGGCCGGCGCCAGTTTTCGGTAGAAAAGGCATACAACGTCAGGTACGGCACACCAAGGTCGGCGGTCGCACGAATAATAGGGCGGAGATTTTCGACACCGGCGCGATGCCCGGCATGACGCATTTTGCCATGTTGTGTAGCCCAACGCCCATTACCATCCATAATGATGGCAATGTGCTTGGGCAAATGTGTCGTCGATTGGTGTGCCGTGACGTCATTCATGAGGTATTAGATCTCCAGCACTTCGGCCTCTTTGTTGGCCCCAATGTGCTCCAATTCACGGGTGGCTTTTTCCATGTGTTCTTGGAGTTTTTCACCGCCACGACGCTGATCATCTTCGGTGATCATTTTTTCGTTTTCGAGTTGCTTGAGGTCATCAAGCGCCTCACGGCGAACGTTACGCAGTGCCACTTTGCTTTCTTCGACACGCACACGGACTTGTTTGACCAATTCTTTGCGGCGTTCTTCGTTGAGTGGTGGCAAATTGAGGCGGATGAGGCGGCCATCGTTATTGGGATTGAGTCCCAAGTCAGAGATTTTGATTGATTTTTCGATGGCTTTAATCATGCTCGTATCAAACGGCTGGATGGCGATAGTACGGGCATCTGGCGTCGAAATAGTCGCGAGCTGATTAAGGGGGAGCATATCGTCGTATGCTTCGACTTGCATGTTTTCGACCAGCGAAATCGATGCACGCCCAGTGCGGATGCTAATCAGCGTATGGCGGAGCGCCTCGGCTGTTTTTTTCATGCGGACTTCGGCTTCACGGAGTACGTCATTGACCATGGTGATTACTTCCCCTTACTAACCAGCGTACCGACATGCTCACCCAATACGATGCGGCGAATTGTACCGGCTTCGCTGGGATTAAAGACGATAATGGGGATATTGTTGTCCATACAAAACGTTAACGCGGTGCTGTCCATCACGGCCAGACCTTGGCGTAGTGCGTCCATGTAGGTGAGATTGTCATAGCGAGTTGCGGTGGCATCACGGCGGGGGTCGGCGGTATAGACTCCATCGACGCCGTGTTTGGCCATCAAGATGACTTCAGCGCCCACTTCGGCAGCGCGGAGCGCCGAGGCTGAATCGGTACTGAAGTATGGGTTACCCGTGCCGGCGGCAAGGATAATCGCGCGATTCTTCTCGAGGTGGCGGGTAGCACGCCGGCGCAGATACGGCTCGGTGACTTCGTCCATTTTGATGGCAGTCATGGCACGAGTGTGCACCCCTTGGCGTTCGAGGGCATCTTGCAAGGCGAGGGCATTGATAATCGTTGCCAACATCCCCATGTAGTGCGATTGGGCAGGATCCATGCCGAGTGAGATGGCTTTGGGGCCACCGCGCCAGATATTCCCCCCACCCACGACGATTGCCACCTGCACACCTAATTCGTGAATCGAGCGGATTTCTTTGGCGAAGTACTCGAGTACGTTTTGATCGATTGTCTGCTCGTGGTCACCAGCCAAGGCTTCGCCACTCAGTTTCAGCAGAATGCGTTTGTACTTTGGTTTGGTCGTCATGGTGCATTACGCACACCGTGGCGGTGAATATTCACCGCCACGGTGTGGGCGTTTAGCCTCCGATTTCGTAGCGGGTAAAGCGACGGATGATGATGTTTTCACGCAATTTTGCCACTGCGGCCTGAACCATGTCTTCGATGGTTTGTGAGGGATTGCGGACGTAGGCCTGCTTGAGCAATACCACTTCTTCGTAGTGCTTGGCAGCGGTTAAGCCACTGGCTGCGACTTCTTCTTCAGAGACCTGCTCAGGCGTGATGTACTTAGGGTTGACGGCAGCCACGTGCATGGCAATATCTTTGGCAAGTTGGATGAATTCAGGGGTGCGGGCGACAAAGTCGGTTTCGCAGCTGAGCTCAATCATGGCCGCCATGCGGGCGCCGTTGTGGACATAAATCTCGATGCGACCTTCTTTGGCGTCGCGATCTTTGACTTTGTCACTTACTTTGAGGCCGCGTTCGCGCAACAATTCGATGGCTTTGTTCATGTTGCCATCGGTCTGTGACAAAATGTCTTTGCATTCTTTGACGCCGGCACCGGTGCGTTCACGTAACTCTTTGACCATCTGGGCGGAAATCTCTGTCACTGTCGTACTCCTTATTTCTTGATAAACACAATATATTGCGCGATAGAATGCGGGAGTGTAGTGCTTGTCACCACGCTCCCGCACCAGTGAGGGTTATGGATTATTCTTTGTCGGCTACCACGTCGGCGCCAGCGGCATCCATCATGGCTGCTTGTGACGTGCCATGGTCGCTCCGCAATGATTCGCGACGATTTTGGCCTTCGATGGCGGCATCGGCGATGCGGCTCGTAATCAAGCGGATGCTCCGGATGGCATCGTCGTTACAGGGCACGACATAATCGATGTTGTCGGGGTCACAGTTGGTGTCAACCATGGCCACAATCGGGATGCTTACTTTGAGGGCTTCGGCCAAGGCCAACGTTTCTTTGTGGGGGTCAACAATGAAAATCGCACTCGGGACGCGATCCATGTTTTTGAGACCACTGAATACCTTGTTGAGCTTCTCGATTTCTTCGATGCGCTTCTGGGCTTCGGCTTTGGTCAAGCGGCTGAAATCACCACGGTCGCGTTGGGCTTCGAGGTCAGCCATGTAGCGCAAGCGACGGCGAATGGTCGAGAAATTGGTCAACGTACCACCCAACCAGCGCTGGGTAATGTACAACTGATTCGAGCGGGTGGCTTCTTGTTGGATGGTCTCTTGGGCTTGTTTCTTGGTGCCCACAAAGAGAATCTTGCCACCGGCAGCGACAGTTTCGACCACGTAGTTGTAGGCGCTGTTGAGGCCGTCAACGGTTTGTTGTAGGTCGAGGACGTGGATGCCGTTGCGGGCCCCAAAGATATAGGGCTTCATTTTGGGGTTCCAACGGCGGGTTTGGTGACCGAAGTGGGCGCCGGCTTCAAGCAGGGCGCGCAATGAGGCAATGCGACTTGTGTTGTCCGTCACGGGGGACTCCTTTTGTTGATACGTCTGTCTACGTAAACCGCCACTTCTGTCACGCTGGGTGAGACGCCAAAGGCGCAGGATTCACCACAATCGAGAAGTGTGTGTCGTTTGCATACCGCAATTAGTATAGCATACCCTAGTGGTGAGGGGCAAACATTGATTATTTTTCGCTATTGTCTGGTGGTGTGCGCTGCCGATAGCGGAAGTCGCAATGGCTCGCCCCTTGCATGATGGTCTGGGTCCGGGTCAATTCGATATCAGGATTAAACCCTTCGATCAAGGCATAATCGCGATTACACGACAATACGGCGCCTAATTCGGGGATGTCGAGGCTCTGGTACAACTCGGCATAGCGGCATTTGGTCACATTGAATCCAAAGGCTTCGGGAGTACGCTCGACGACGTCGATGCGCAAGGCGTCATCTTTGGTCCAGTATTGTAGGGTGGATTCAAATTCGGTCAAGCCACAGCCGCCAAATTCGCTGGCCAAATTGCCCCCTTGTTGTTGCGCCATGGCAATGATGCTGTCGCGGACGGTGGCAATCACCTCGGCGCGGTCGAATTTTTCACACAAGGCAGTGATGATAGGGGCTAGCATACGGGCTTCGATTTCGCGGCGCGTCAAAATGCCGATGCGGTTGAGGGTGTCTGGTGGGGTCATGAGTCTGCTCCTTGGTAACGACGATGCCTAGAATTCACGGTATACTAACGCCAAGAATACGCATATGCGGAGAGCTGATGATGGAAACAACCCCCGAACAACGAGTGAAGCGTGGCTGTAATTTTATTATACTCTTGACGGCGATTTTGGCGGCTATCAATGCCTCTGCCAATGGCATCAATAGTATTTACACCCAGATTTTCTTTGGCATATTTGTGCTGGCCGTCATCGCTTGGATTGGTGTGCGCCGTAGCTGATATTTCGTGAATAACACAGAGATGAGGAACGCCATGAGCAACCAACGGTTTTATCATATTGGCTTTGGCATCGATGATTTTGCAGGGCATCAACCCAAAATGGCCTTGATTTCGGGTGACCCTGAGCGGGCAGCCTTGATTGCCCAGACCTATTTGCAGGGCGCACAGACGCTTTCTGATCATCGTGGCTTGCATAGTTCGTTGGCGTTTTTGCGCAACGGCACGCCGGTTATTTCGGCCACGAGTGGCATGGGGGCACCGTCATTGAGTATTGTCGTCAATGAATTGGTGCAGGTGGGGATTACGACGATTATCCGGGTGGGCACCTGTGGCTCGATTCAACCAC
>DBCF01000012.1:32475-43647 GCA_002292925.1 Roseiflexaceae bacterium UBA965
CACGTGATGCCCGGGCATGTGGTGGTGTCGCAGGCGGCGTTGTGCCGGCAGGGAGCGGCGGCAGACATTGCGCCCCTCGAGTTCCCCGCGGCCGCTGACCCCTATGTGACAATTGCCTTGATGAATGCCGCTAAAGCGCACCAGATTCCGGCACATATGGGTGTGACGGCGTCGGTGGATACGTTTTATGAGGGGCAAGAGCGTCATGAGTCGGCCAACCCTCATTTATTGCGGAGACATATCGGTGCCACGGCTGAATACCAAAATTTGCGGATTGTGAATTACGAAATGGAAGCGGGCACGTTGTTCAAAATGGGGCTAGTGTATGGCTTTGCGGCTGGCTGTGTCTGTGCTGCCGTCGCCCAACGCACCAACGCCGAAACAATTGTGCTCGACCAAAAAGCTGAAGGGGTCGATCGAGCGATTCGCACAGCGGTGGCCGCACTCGAATTATTGGCTGGCTAATTGGGCGAGGTAGGTGGCGATGCCATCGACATCGACGGTTTCGTAGTTGCTCAACACAATCACCGTAATATCGTTGTCGGTGAAATTACCAAGGAAGGTGCGGATCCCGCTGGCCATGCCGTCGTGATGCACGACGGCCATATTGCCGAGCGGGTAGAGCATCACACCCAGCCCGTAGCGTTTGACTTGGGGGGTGCGCATCATCGCTAACGTGTCGGCACGGAGCATGCGCCCCTCGGCTAACGCACGATCCCAACGAAACAAATCATCGACAGTCGAATAGAGTGCACCTGCCGCATCGAGTGTCGATGTGTCAATGGCATCGGCTACGACGCCTTGGCGCAACCAGCCTTGGGCGAGATTGGGGTCGTTGCCGTTGCGGCTATGGTCGTAGCCGGTATCGTTGAGCCCCAGTGGGGCGGTGATTTCGTTGCGGATTAAGTCGGCATAGGGCGTCCCCGTAACGTATTCGAGGATGGCTCCGAGTAATATGTACCCCGAATTCGAATAGCGAAATGCATTGCCTGGTGTGAATTGCAAGGGATTGCCACGAAAGCGGGCTATGAGTTCGTCGCGGGTGGTGGGGATGGCTTGGGTGGCATCAAAATTACGAAATTCGGTGTAATCGGGGATGCCAGACGAATGTGACAACAAATGACGAATGGTGACTTGCCCCCAAGCAGGTGGGCAGGCCTCGATATAATTGCAGATGCCGTCATCGATGTTGAGCCGCCCTTGTTCGTGTAAGCGCAAGACTAGGGTGGCGGTGAATTGTTTGGACAGTGATGCCAGACGAAAGCGGGTCGTCGCCGTATTTTGTGTGGTGGTGTTGGTCATGCCATAGCCGTGGCGCAACAAAATCTGGCCACGCCGGGCAACTAGCACACTGCCACTAAATAACCCAGCATCGACCAGATTATGCATGTGTTGGCCAAATACGCTGTCATCGCCAATCGACCCGACCTCGATGGGGTCGAGGACCGGGGCCAGGGCGGCATCAGTGAGTGGCTGCAGGGCGATGGCGGTGGGGGTAATTACCGGTTGAAAAAACGCCGTGGTACCATCGGGGGTTATCGTCGGTAATTGCGGGATGTTGTTTGCGTCGCTGTTGCTGCCATTATTGATAAATAGTGGTTGTGCACTGCAACTACTACAGACAACAGCGAGGGTCAGGATGATTAGCAAGAAGCGCATGCGTGTGTGGTATCGCTATGTGTACGGATTTGGCTACGGTAAACATCGAGCACGTCACAGCCGATATTGCTCCAGCCATAGCGTTGAGCGCGTTCACGCGCGGCCAAGCCGAGGCCATGGGCAAAATGCGCGTTACTGAGGACGCGTGCCAAATTGGCAGCCAAGGCTGGGGCGTCGTCGGGCATGGTCAATAAGCCATTGATACCATCGTTGATGATGGTAGCAGGGCCGCCGGCGCTGGTGGCAATCACCGGACGCCCGCTCGCCAGTGCCTCGAGTGCGGCCATGCCAAACGATTCGTAATGAGAAGGCATGGTGACGACATCAGCGGCGGCGTGGTAGAGCGACAGTTGGCTTTGGGGCCGGGCGCCGATGAATTTGATGGCATGGCGGATGCCTAATTCGGTGCGGATTTGGTCGAGGCGACGTTGCTCAGTGTTCCACAATTCGGGTTGTTCATCACTCGCACCCCCAATCACCACGGCGGTGGTATCGGCAAGGTGTGGGTTGTATTGGCGTACGAGGGCGACGGCCCGAATCAGGGCATCAATCCCTTTGAGGGGTTCGATGCGGCCAACGAGTAACACGATTGGGGTGGGTTGGGCTGGCAGCCCCAAGGCGGCACGGGCTTCGGCCATGTCGTGGGGATGGAAGCGCTTGAGGTCGACGCCACACGGGATGATTTTGATGCGATCTGGTGTGGCTTCGTAATGCCAGACCATTTGTTGCAGATCAAGAGGTGTGGCTGCCACGACGACATCGGCTTCGCGCATCAGGCGCCCTTCGAGGGCGATGCGCTGGCCGGTTTCACGCTCTTCGTCACTACGGGCCACGTGGTTTTTCATGGCGCCGAGGGTGTGGAACATGTGTACCAACGGTATGCCCCAGGCGTCGCGGAGTGCCAGCCCAATAATCCCTGAGACAAAATAGTGACTGTGGATAATATCGTAGTGATAGTGGTGTAGCTGGGCGTAATCTTGCATCCCAGCCACAAATTCTGCGTGGTGGTCAAGAATGAGGTTTTTGTCATATGGGGCTTCAGGTCCCGCGGGTAACGTGACCAAGGTGACATTGCGGTCAACGGCAGTAATCCGCGCTGACTGTGGGTCTTGGCTACGCGTAAATATATCAACAATGATGCCACGGCGTCCCAGCTCGCGGCTTAGTTCACGGACGTAGACATTCATGCCACCGGCTTCTTTGCCACCGAGACCGGCCAATGGGCTGGTATGGACACTCAACATCGCAACGCGCATCTTTTTCTCCTGTGCATCGCTGGCGTTTTAGTTATGTAAGTAGTACGCAGAAATGCACTAAACAGATGTAATTCAGCAACCAATACTTCACGATTGGGGTACCGAATTAACGGTGGCTAAGACAACAATCACCAACAGCAGTATAAAACACATTCCTGATAAACCAATGAGGATGATTCGTTGCCAATCAAGAAATTGACGATTGGGAGGGAGGATTCGTTCAAATCCATAGACCGCCCAGCGATATTGAGTTGGCTCTGTCGTCGTGGTGGGTCGGAGCCAATTGTCTGTTGCACCCAAATCAAAGACAAATTCACTGACGGGGATGACCGCAATGGTTAATTCGCTCAGCACAATTCGACTATCACTGTTTTGGTAGGTGGCCATTTGGGCAATGAGGCGTTCAACTTTGGGGATTAATTTCCATTCGGGGCGGATGCCGTGGTGTTCTTGCAGGCGGTAGATAGTGCGTGGGGTACAGTGCTGGGCAATCCACTGTTGTTCGGCATAATTGCTATCGTCTTGGTCAAAAAACTGCGTAGGTTGCCGGCGCCAATCCATGCGTTGTTGTTGAAAGAGTTGCCCACTGCCACGACATTGGCTACACGTAACGATTGTTTTGCCGTTACAGGTGGTGCAGGTGGGGGTAGTGCTATTCGTTGTATTGGGATTGGCTTGTGGCAACGGTTGCCCGTGGCAATTGGGGCAGATTTGTTGACCGTGTTGGCAATGGGGGCAGGTGATTTGGCGCAGACTACCAGGCACGACGACGTGACCGGCGCTAGCCGCAGTCGTGATTTGCGCAGACGGTAAGGTGATTTGCCAACGATCAGTATTGAGTGGTTGTGAGGTATCACCGAGTGCTTCGTCACTTTCGATGCTGGTGATGAGCGTGGGTGGGAGCCGAGTTTCGATGATGACTTGTAAGGTGTAATGATACAGCGTACGGTTTTGGATTGATTTGATATTGGCGAGGCGTCCGAGTAATTGTCGGCGCCAATAGCCTTGTTTGCCCCACGCATTCAATACCGTCGCGATTACCTCATTTGTGCCGGTTTGTTGAGCAATGGTGAGCGTGTCGGTGAGGGCGTCGTGGTCGATGTCGATGGCTAAGGCCGATTCGACCGGGTGGAGGGGGGTATTGTTTGCGAGGTTGTTTGCAGTAGTCGTAGGTGGGGTAACCACTGTCTGTGCCGTATGTTTGGCGATGATTTTGTCGATATCAGTCATGGCCGCGGTAGCGGTTTGGTAGCGGTCGGTAGGGGTTTGCGCCAGTAATTTGGCAAACACATCATCGAGTTCGACGGGCAAGCCATCGCCACTCCGTGATTTGAGGGTGGGGATTGGCTCACTACTCTCTGCATCCCATGGCAGATTGCCGGTGAGTACTTCAAACAGTACGACACCCATGCTAAACAAATCAGAATGGTAGGTGGCGTTTTGGGGAGCGGTGGCTTGCTCGGGCGCCATATAGCCCGGCGTACCCACCGTCGCCGGCATGAGTGTGCTGGTGGTCGTGCCGAGCTCACGTGCTACTCCGAAATCAATCAAGGCGGTACGCCCTGTGTCGCGGTCAATCAAAATATTGCTGGGTGTGACGTCGCGATGGATGACCCCTTGGGTGTGAATATAGTCGAGGACGGTGGCGAGGGCATGAGCGATGCGTAGGCTTTGTTCGATGCCGAGGCGGCGGTGAGCGGCAAGCAGTTGGCGCACCGACACCCCCGGCACATAATCCATGATGGTGTAATGGAAGGGGTAGATGTAGCCGTGGTCGTAGATGCGTGGGATGGCCACATGATCGAGGCGACTCATCAGTATGGCTTCACGACTAAATAATTCGACTTCGTGTGGCACACTGGTATTAGTTAATTTGACGGCAAACATGCGGTGCGTAAAGGTGCGATGGCGCGCCAACCAGATACGCGCTGTCGCCCCCCGCCCAATTTGGCGTTCGAGTTGATAATTACCAATCCGTTGTGGCACAGGTGCTTGGGTCACCGCGATACTCCACAGACCGGCACCCCAGGGGTGGTGGTGCGGATACGATAGACAGAGGTGCGGGCGGTGATGTAGAGCGTCTGCAAATCGGCATCGCCCCAGGCCAAATTAGCGGGTAATTCGGGCATAGCAATGATGCCAATCAATGCACCACTTGGCTCAAATACCCAGATGCCGGTGGCACCGGCCACGTACAGGCGACCGGCTTGGTCGACCTTCATGCCGTCGGGTGAGCCGGGCTGGGGGTGGTCCATGTCAAACGGCGTGCGACTATTGCTGAGCGTACCATCGCTAGCCACGTCAAAGGCGCGCACATGCCGGCGGCGTGAATCGCCGATATAGAGGGTTTGTTCATCGGGGGCAAACGCCAACCCGTTGGGGCGGTCGAAATCAGTACCTACCAGCACAATCTGGCCATCGGGGTGGACGGCATAGACGCCATTGATGGGCTGTTCGCGTTGGGATTCGTCGATGCCGTAGGGCGGATCAGTAAAAAATATCATGCCGTCGGAGCGCACTACTACGTCGTTGGGGCTATTGAGGCGCTTGCCGTTGTAGCTATCGACAATGGTATGGGGCTGGCCGTGCGCGTCGCTCCGGCTGACGCGGCGGTTGCCGTGCTCACAGGCGACGACGAAGCCGTTGCGGTCGCGGGTCAGCCCGTTGGAATTACCACTGGGGTGGCGCCAACGGCTGACCTGCCCATCGGGTTGCCATTGGTAGATGCAATCGCCGGGGATGTCAGAAAAGCGCAACACGCCATCACACCACACGGGACCTTCGGTAAACAAAAAACCAGTGGCAATGCGTTCGGCATTACCGCCAGCAAAGAGCGTTTTGAGTTTCATTGAGCATCCTCGATCCAATTTAAGGTGCGACTGACGGCTTTTTTCCAGAGGGCATATTGCTGGTCGCGGGCGGCGGCGGGCATGTTGGGCGTCCAGCGTTGGTCTTCGCGCCAGTAGCGTTGCACATCGCCAAAGTCCCGCCAAAAGCCGACGGCGATACCGGCAGCGTAGGCGGCGCCGAGGGCGGTGGTTTCGGCAATCACAGGGCGGATGACGGGGACGCCCACGACGTCGCTTTGGAACTGCATCAGCAGGTTGTTGGCGGTCATCCCACCGTCTACTTTGAGTTGGGTGAGGGCCACGCCGCTGTCTTGTTCCATAGCGTCGAGCACTTCGCGAGTTTGCCAGGCGACAGCTTCGAGGGCAGCCCGGGCGATATGGGCTTTGGTGACATAACGAGTCAATCCCACCATTACACCACGGGCATCGCTACGCCAGTAGGGCGCAAATAATCCCGAAAAGGCCGGCACCACAAACATGCCGCCGTTGTCGGGCACACTGGCAGCCAAGGCTTCGACATCGCTACTTTTGGCGATGATGCCGAGGTTGTCACGGAGCCACTGTACCAACGCACCGGCGATGGCGATGGAGCCTTCGAGGGCATAGACGGCGGGCTGATTGCCAAAGCGATAGGCCAGGGTGGTGAGCAAGCCGTGGTGTGACGGGACGGCAGTGGTACCGGTATTGAGTAACATAAAACATCCCGTGCCGTAGGTGTTTTTGACATCGCCGGGGGCGATACAGGCTTGGCCGACCATGGCGGCGTGTTGGTCGCCGAGGGCGCCGGCTACGGGCACGCCGGCCAGGATGCCGGTGGCGTGGCCATAGATGTCGCTCGACGAACAGATGCGGGGCAGCATGGCAGCGGGGATGTGCATGGCGGCGAGGATATCGGCGTCCCAGGCGAGGGTATGCAGATTCATCAGCATGGTGCGACCGGCGTTGGTGACATCGGTGATGTGGATGCCGCCGCCAACGCCACCGGTGAGATGCCAAATCAAAAAGGTATCGACGGTACCAAACAGGGCGTCACCACGTTCGGCGTCGGCACGTAGACCGGGAGTGTTGTCGAGGAGCCAGCGGATTTTGGGGCCAGAAAAATAAGTGGCGAGTGGCAGCCCGGTTTGGGCGCGGAAGCGATCGTTGCCGATGTCGCCGGCGAGTTCACGGCAAATGGCGTCGGTACGCATATCTTGCCAGACGATGGCGTTGGCGTAGGGGGTGCCGGTGTGGCGATTCCAGACGATGGTGGTTTCGCGTTGGTTGGTAATGCCGATGGCGGCGATATCGGTACGGCTGAGATTGGCGCTGGTAAAAGCTTCGCCGATGACTTGCTGGGTACGTTGCCAGATTTCTTGGGGGTCGTGCTCGACCCAACCCGGTTGGGGGTAGATTTGGGTGTGCTCGTGTTGGGCCACGGCGATGACTTGGCTGGTCTGATCAAAAATCATACAGCGGGTGCTGGTAGTGCCTTGGTCTATGGCGAGGATATAGCGTGACATACGGCAACTCCACATACGATAGAACGCATCTTTAATACATGCATTATATCGTATGTGGTGTGGGGGTGGTGGTTATGGTGTGGGGTAGGCGGTGGCTGTCCGTGTGGGTGATTGCGGTGGTGGGTAGGCGGTGGCGGTGTTGGTACGTGTGGCAATCGCCCGAGCGGTGGCGGTCAGCACCTGTGCCGTACTCGTTTTATTGTTTGCGACAACAGTTTCCACAAACAATGTGGCGCTGCGGCGTGCCAACATGGTTTTGGTGGTATAGAGTGGGGTGCGGGTATTGATGAACGTGGGTGTACTACTCGTGTAGGGTGTTGCAGATGGTAACGTTGGTGTCTGCGTAATTGTAAATGTCATACTTGGTGTGATGGTTCGGGTGAGTGTGCGCGTACTGGTACGGGTGAGGGTCACTGTGTAGGGGGTTATGCCTGGCATGGTGGCAGTTCGAGTTGCAGGGATGGCTGTTTTGCTACTAGCTACAGTGACGGTGGCGGTACTCGATGGCTTGGCGGTACTACTTGACCTCGGCGTATTTGTCGCCCCGCTATCGAGGGTCGGTGTGGGCAGTTGGACTGCAGGATTGGTGTTGTTGTAGATTTGTACGAGCGTACTTGCGAGTACCGGATGGGTATAAATCATCACGTCGTCAATGTAGGCGTTGACGAGGGGTATGGTCATTGGGCTGCTTGAAAACACACCAATTAATAGTGGGGCGCTAAATGGTGGTAGGGTGATTGATTCACTACTTACAAGTACAGAATTGACATAAAACGAGAGTGTATTAGTCTGTGTATTTACACTGCAGGCATAATGATTCCACGTGTTAAATGCGACGGCTGGTGCGGCGATATACTTGGTATTTGTGCCATCGTCACTAATCCCGATACAGATCGGTGTTTCTGCACTATTATTGGTGTTTGCAGTGAATCCCATATAAATCCCACCTTTGCCACTGCTGCTATAAACATTGGCATTGGTTGCGAGGATATAGTCGTTACTTGCTTCGGCTGCAATGGGGAAGTTTGCCCAATAGGCGATGGTATAGCCGGTGGTTAATGGGGCGGTGGATAAGCGCAATTGACTGCCATTGGCTAATTCGGCAAATGTTTCGTCGTGGAAAGAATAGCCGCTTTGATCGGACGAAATTATCGCAGGACAGACGTCAGCACCGATACCGCATTGCAACGTGCTCGCATTTGGTGCACTGTTTTGGAAATCCGTGGTGATGGCGAGTGCGCTAAGTTTGTCGGCACGATTGACTGAAGCTGGATTGGTGATTTCGCTACGGGTGATAACATGATCAATGATATCAACATTGCGAATCAGGGCATTGGCACCTGCCATAGAGTCATACCGGCGGCCAATGATGAGTGGGGCAGCGGGTGGGGTGAAGTCTGCTTTGATGGTGTCTTGCCCAATAATGGTGTTATCACGCCATAGGGTGCGTGTGCGGAGCACAGGGTCGTAGCTACAGGCATAATTATGCCATTCGCGGTCAACATACCACGTCGTACTGCGTAAATCATCACCATAAAAACTACAGTATGGGCGATTTTCTTTGTCAATGCCGAGCACAAGGTATTGGCGGATGACTGCCGGTGCGCCGATACTCAGCATCACATCGTGGCGATTGAGTGCAGTCCGTTTCATGCTGGCACGCACGGTAAACGGTACGCCGTTGAGACTGGTCGCAGATGATGCGATTAATTCGTTACTTTGGGTATCGTCAAACGATAGCGCGGGGAATTTGGGATTGTTGATGTCATAGACATTACTTGGACACGTCCGTGGATTGCTACATTCAAACGTTGACGGTGCTCCAAATATTTGTACTTCGGCAATCGCCAAGGCTGCTGCGTTTTGTGATTGGATGCGAATAAATCGGGCACGGGTGCCAACGGGGAATTGAATCGTGTACGAGCTTTTGCTAGGCGCAGTACAAGTAGTATCATTGTTGGCGCAGGTGAGATTTTTCCAGAGTAGTGCATTGCTTTTGAGCGTGCTAATGCTACTTGCGCTGCCAAGGTTGGTGGTACTTAGCATCAACAAACTGTCATTGAGATTAGTGAGACAGCAATCGTTGCGGTTATAGACGACTACCGACGATACATCTTTGACTGATCCGAGGTCAACTTGCCACCAGGCGTTTTGTTCGGCAGTGGTGCGTGATAGATTGGTGGTGGTGTTGTCGAGGGCGAGTTCTGGTCCAAATAAGTCTGTCGTTGATTGGGTCGCGGTAAGTCCAGTTCGATAACGTACTGCTTCGCCGGCATGACTATGGTTCGGGTTGCTATCTGACATGGTGTACCACGCCATTTGTCCGCTCGTGAATTCGTCTTGATTGGCGCGGGGAGTCATCGTCGGTACGACGATGGTAGTAGGGGTTGGCACGCTGGTATTGGTTGGGTTATCTTGAGCGCTACCATCAATTATTAGCCCAATTCGATCGTCTGCGGTCACAATTCCGCTAATACGATAGTTTTCGTTGATGGCTTGGAGGGCATCATTGGTGCTAGGTGCATATTTGCCCCACGCAACAGCTTGGCCATTGGTCAGCAACGCCATGCTTTGATATTGGTTGGCAGTAATGGCAAGTACATTGTTGCGGGCTGCAAACGGGACATCTGATTGACCATAATCGTCTTTATCCCCGCCCCAGCTGACAAGTGTGCCGTCGTTGCGGCGGGCTATGATATGGAAGTCGCCGGCTGCAATATCGGTAATATTGTTGGCGTTTGTGGGAATATTGAGGATGCCGTTATCGTTATCTGTTGCCCAAATGCGTACCGTACCGTTGGTAAAGAGGATAGCGGCGAAATTTCGTCCGGCAACAATATGCTTGATATTGGGTAATTGAGGGAGTGCAAGTGTGTTAGACCATAAGCGTCCATCCACAGTCAAGATTACGATGTGATTGCCTTGTACCGCCACTTCGGCAACGTGATGTTGAAAGGCGGGTGGAATTGTGGTGGTTAGGTTGACTGTACTCAAATCTGATTGACATGCCCACACTTGGATGGTGTGGTCGGTGTGGAGTGATACATTGAGGTCTGGTGATGTATTTCCGAGTTGGATATGGTAGATGTTGGTGTTTCGTGGCAGGGCACAGCTATCTGTGGGGCTTGCCTCGCCGTTCCCGTTAATTGTTACCATACCAAATTGTGAAAGGCTGATTTCGCTCCCGCCAAAGCTTTGTAGGCTAGTGGCCACCCCATTATTAATCACGACATATTGGGCATGACTTGGTTGTACCACCTTTGTCGGGAGTAGTGGTAGGGCTGGAGCGGTAGGGATGCTCATTGTACTAGTAGGGATGGGTGTGGTGAGTGATTCTACAAGGGCCGCACTAAAACTCATCCCCCCGACGACTTGAAACGCATTGGTGATATTGGTTGGTACATTAAGTTGACCGTCGGCGTTTAAGCCCCAAGCGCGTACTTCGGCATTGGTTGTGATGGCGAGGAGATGGAATACCCCAGCGCCGATTTGTTGAAAGTAGTCTGCGGGTACATCGATTTGGGCGGCACTACTTTGTCCGACGATAATCACTTGACCGGTAGCAAGTAGCAATATGCTGGATTCGGTTGTGGCTGCAATATCGACGACATTGGTATAGCTACTGACATTTGTTTGCCCCATGGAGTTCCGACCCCAGGCAATTACTGTATTGTCTCGGCGCAAAGCGATGGTATGCCAACCACCGGCGGCTATTTTGGCGACACCACCGAGGAGTGGTTGATCGAGCTGGCCATAGGTGTTGTCACCCCAGCTTTGCACGGTGCCATTACTGAGTAACGCAACCGAGTGGCTGATGCCGGCAGCAATTTGAATGACAGTGGATGATTGCTGATTGTTATCTGTTGAAACGGTATTGGTAGCGGTACGGGTAGTGGTAGTGGTACG
>DBCF01000012.1:43744-45939 GCA_002292925.1 Roseiflexaceae bacterium UBA965
ATTGGTAGTGGTACGGGTATTGGTACTGATGTTGGGAGTGGTAGGGGTAGGGGTATTGGTGGTGGTATGCGTATTGGTAGTGGTATGCGTATTGGTGGTGGTATGCGTATTGGTGGCGGTATGCGTATTGGTGGGAGTCGTTGATTCGGTAGCAGTACGAGTATTAGTGGCAGTGATTGTTGGGTTCCCCAAATTGAAATCAATGGGTACGGTTGATTGTCCGGATTCATTGTTCCCCCAGGCGACAATCGACCCATTGGCACGCAGTGCCACGGTATGATTGGCTCCTGCGGCAAGGGCGATGATGCGCAATGGGTCGTTCATTGGTCGAGCCAGAGTGAGATTGTTGGGCACGGTACTTTGTCCATAGCGATTATCACCCCACGCTACCACAATACCGTCTGTGCGGAGCACACTCATGTGCCGGTAGCCGGCGGTGATCTGGAGTAGTAGTTGCTGGGCATCTGTGGGAATTGCTTGGACAGCTGCGTTTGTTCCCCATACGTGTAGATAGCCAGGGGTGTGGTGATTTGACGGGCGCCTGATAGTTAAGTCGGTATCGGGGGTAGTAGTGGCTGTCGTGAGTTGCGGTGCGGTAGCTGACACTGCCACGCCAAAATCGTGACTAGGGTGGGTGCTTAGCTGATACGCTCCAATCGGGAATGTGCTTGGCACACTACTATACGTGGAGTAGAGAAATGTTTTGGTTTGGAGGGAACGGCGCGCAAGGATGACGCCCCATTTCGTTACGTTGAGACTACGTAACCCATCCATGCTGGGGACTTTGAGACAAGGACAGCCATCGCCCGTGGGGACTGCTACGGCACCTGATGCGGTGAGGCCACTGACTCCATTGCCAAAGAGATTGAGTTCGCCATCACTGCGTAAGGCGCCATAGACATTCCCACTGGCAAAAATACGGAGCACACTCCCCGCTACCCGGGCTGGAATGGTGATGGCTTTGCCCCAGGCATAGATGGCACCATCATTGCCAAGGGCAAATGAACTATCACTGCCGGCGGCAATGCCTACGATGAATTTGTTATCGATGAGCCCGCTGCTTGGGCGTTGGCTACTCACTCCATACACGAATACTTTGCCGTCATTGCGTAATAACAAGGTGTGTTTATCACCGGTGGCTATCTGGGTGATGCCTGTTAATGTCGCACCTGGTGGTGCGACTAATGCACTTGCGTTGCCCCACATAACTACAGTGCCGTCACTTTTGAGTACCACACTATGATTGAGACCAACGGCAACTTGGACGACATCGGTGAGTGCCGGGATGGTGAGTTCGCCTTTGAGATTGGTGCCCCAGCCGATGACGCTCCCGGTGGATGTAATTGCTAAGGCATGGTGTTCGCCTACTGCCACTTGCACAATCCCAGATTCTGTGCCACTAGGGATGGCATCGAGGTGGTTTGGTGCAGTGTTGTTGCCCCAGCTCACGATTTGCCCGGCATTACCACGTACTGGTCGCGGTTGGGTTGGTACCGCAATGACGGGCGTTAATGTGTTGGTGGGTGTATTGGTGCGTGTGGCAGTTTTGGTTACTGTGCTGGTGACGGTATTGGTTACGGTTTTTGATGGCGTAAAGGTATTCGTTGAGCGTGATGCAGTTGATGTTGCAGACGGGGTAACCGTCCTCGATGGGGTAACCGTCCGTGTTGTAGTATTTGTATTGGTCGATGTGGCGGTTCTGGTGTTTGTGAAGGTTGGTAGGTATCCGGCTTCACGAATAATGACGATGCCGTTTCTGCCCGTCCAGCCACCACTATTGAATGAACCACCAGCTCCACCATCACCTGGATAGAGTCCATTACTACCAACAGCACTCCAACTTCCCCCACCCGCACCGCGACCGTAGGTGTTGGTGCTGCCAGTAATAGTTGAACTATAGCCACCACCACCGGGGAGTCCGCCATACTCCCAGCTGCCGTTCCCACCTTGTCCCCCTCCGAGGTTTACGAGATTGGGGGTACCCCCGACAGCAGGCAATGCGAAGCCGCCTAACTTGTAGGGATTTGTGTTTAGGCTTGAACCAGGCTGACCGCCAGTAGCAACGCTGCCGGCGGCACTGCTACTCCCACCAAGTGAGCCGTTGACGGATTGACTATACCCGTACGTACCGCCAGCTCCTACGGTGATGGTGATTGGCACACCAGGGGTCACAGACTGGCTAATGTACTTCACTT
>DBCF01000036.1 GCA_002292925.1 Roseiflexaceae bacterium UBA965
CACAACCGTCGTGGGCGTCTTTGGAGTTGAGTTGGTAGATTTGCAGTTTGGTGAGCAAGAGTTCGGCTACCGCGATGGTATAGGGGTGGCTACTCGTACTGATGGAGATGGGGTGACACATCCGGAACCCGCCCACAAACACATCGACTTGGCGCTGATGCACTGGATCAAAAAACAGCATGCGTGTATCGCCGTTGAGCAAGTTGAATTGCTTGTCTGCCACAAAGCCATTGGCGCCAAAGAGCGCATTAGCCTCGGCTTGACGTTTGGCGGGGATATAGGTGTCGATGTCGCGGTAGCTCCGACCAGGATTGACGCTGTTGGGGCAGTGCAACGCCACGGCGATACCACCAAGCAAGCGTAATTCGAGTTTGCGGGCCCGAGCGGCATCGACTAGCATCGTGGCCGATTGGATAATGTCGTGATGCATGCGCAATCCTTTGCGATAAATAGTACCACCGAGTACGGTGCTTTCTGTGATAGAAAACATTGTACTCGGTGGCTGGGGCAAGCCTAATCGTTACTCTGCAGGGATTTCGCTTTGGAGCTTGTCGAGATCGATACCCTTGCTCTTACGGTATGCCTTCATACCGATGTAAATGATGAATGCAATGGAATACAAAACACCCATGAAAATCAACGATGTCGTGTTCTTGAGCCCCGCATCGTTGATGCTATAGCCGATGCCGTACATGGCATCAGGGTCGAGCAACCATTCATAGAGCATGTATCCCAAAAACGTGGTCGATATGAAGCCGGCGAGGCTGATGAGCGGGATGCCGACGATATTCAACTGGGCAATAGGTGAGGCTGCGTAGAGTTCTTTTTTGGTGAATGGCAAGATCATGGCGGCAATTGACGTCCCAAAGAACGTTACTCCGATGACCAAGGTGGCGGCCAACGTCAAGCTCTGGAATCCGAAGTAGTTGTAGGCATACAGATACGAAATCCCGATGCTGGGGATGAACATCAGCATCAACGCCCAAATCGGCGTACGTGTGCGCTCGTCGACATTGGCGACCGCTTCGGGGAGGAGCCGATCAAAGGCGGCCGCAAAAATCACCCGGGTTGATGACAAGAACATCGTGCCAGCCCAACCAAAGAACCACATGCTCATCGAGATGATGATGGCCAACTGCACGATTGGGTTGGTGCTCATGAATGAGGCGAGTAATGCTGGGTATGGCCAGACGGGGAATGCTGGTGCAACGGTGCCATAGCCCCAGGTGTAGTTCCAGAAGGCGGCATTGGCTTGCATAAAGAATTCCCAGGTAATGGAGTGGTCGATGGCAAAAAAGACAACTATTAACAGCCCAACTGTGGCGACGACTGCGTAGGCCATGCCTGAGAAATTGCGCTTGAAATCATCGGCCCCTTTGACTTCACCATACAAGGTGGCGCCCCAGTTGGGGTAGAGCAAAAAGTACGCAATGACGGGGATGAGCAGGCCTAAATCTTTGATACTGCCGCCGAAAAGCACATTGGTTGCGAGGTCTTTGCCCAAGGCGACAGTTGCGTCATAGACGTCGGGACCGGTGCCGTAGAGTGTGGCGCTGTTGGCAATAAAAGCAGCCTTGAAGGCTTCGTGGTCGCCCGAGAAGAGCAACGCAATGACCCCAATCAAGCCTGCATTACCAATCCAAAACGACCATTTCTGGAAGGTAGCGTAGCGCTTCATGCCGGTGATAATAATGACAGTCACAAACAACAGTGCCATCATGGTCGCGATGAAGTTATACGTGGGATCACCGTTGAATTGCATTGCTAATTCGCGATTACCCAAGAGTGACAACACCGGTACGATAATCATGCGCCGCATTGCGTCGCCATACAACGGTGTCCACAACCAGAGGATGAACCACCAGCCGGTGACTGACAGCACGAAGCCGACGCCGCTCCCCAAAATGCGACTTTGCCAGACATAGTCGCCACCAGCCCGAGGCATGACGGCGATGAGACAGGCATACACTGCAACTTCTGCCAAGATGAGGATACCGAAGGTAATCAAGGCGGTGACCATGCCACCACTAAAGAAATACATCTGACTGACCGAGGTCATCCCGAGCGTGACCAAATTAATCGAAAAGAAGGCATAAATGAATGCGTCAAATACCGACCATGAACGGACGAGCCCAGTGGCTTTGCGTAGGAACAACGCGGCATCGCCTGCGTTTTTGGTAGCCGACTCATTACTCATGTACGAATCCTCCTTGATGGATAAACGAATAATAATTGACGTCGCCTGAGTCTATTCACTACCCCGTGGTGAGGGTATAGCTACGGATGTGGCTTTTGGGGGCAAACAACCCACGCTTGGGGTTGGGGTCGAGATCAAGCAACGCCCCCTGTAATACCCCTTGCTCGTACAAACTCCCCGCATTAATCGACAATGTTTTGCCGATGCGGGTGGTGCCTTTGCCTTCGTGGATGTGGCCGTGCAACGATAACAACGGTTGGTATTCTTCGATTAACCGCCGCACCGCAGTGCTCCCTACCGGCACCAATGAATGTCCAGCGTTGAGCACATTCAGGTTTTCGTCGATTTCAGGGACATCGTCG
>DBCF01000122.1 GCA_002292925.1 Roseiflexaceae bacterium UBA965
GGGATTATTTTGACCCCCGCCGAGGTCGCCCAGATCGAAATCGCCGATTGTGGCCTGGGCGAAATCGAGACGCTGGGATTGCAACTCGTCGTTTATGTCAATACCGACCGCTGTTGCGCCAAAGAGCTAGTCATGTTTGCCAACCAAGTCTTCCCCGAACACCGCCATCCGCCGGTGGGCGACGACCCCGGCAAAGAAGAAACCTTCCGGTGCCGCCAAGGCGAAGTCTATTTGTATGTCGAAGGCCCCGCCACCCCTAGTCCCCGTGGCACGCCACCACCCGCCCGGGCCGCCTACTTTAGTGTCTGGCACGAGGTCGTGTTGCGTCCCGGCGAGCAATACACCCTGCAACCCAACATCAAGCACTGGTTCCAAGCCGGGCCAGAGGGCTGCATCGTCTCGGAGTTTTCAACCCGCAGTCGTGACGAATTAGACATATTTAGCGACCCTGACATCCAACGCATCCCCACCATTCAATAGCAAGTAAGGAATTCTCATGTACATTTGTCGCTTTACCTACAACACCCAGCAACCACGCATTGGCTTCGTCCAAAACGACGCAGTCTACGACATCACCGCCCGCTTCCCCAACATTACCGCATTCTTGCGCTGGACCATTGGCCGCAAAGATGCCGCCACCGCCCTGCAAAAGGCCTTGGCTGGCAGTGAACCCCTCGCCCCACTCAGTGGCGTGACGTTGCTCCGCCCCACCGACGAGCAAGAAATCTGGGCGGCTGGCGTGACCTACGAACGTAGTCGCGTCGCCCGCGAAGAAGAATCAGCCAAAAGCGGCATCTACGACCGCGTCTACAGTGCCCCCCGCCCCGAGATTTTTTTCAAGGCCACCCCTACCCGGGTCGTGGGCCCCAATGAAGAAGTGGCCATCCGCAACGATGCTACCTGGAATGTCCCCGAACCCGAATTGGCGTTGGTCATCAACCCGGCCTGCGAAATCGTCGGCTATACCGTGGGCAACGACATGAGCTCGCGCGACATCGAAGGCGAAAACCCACTCTACCTGCCCCAAGCCAAAATGTACGGGCGCTGTTGTGCCGTCGGCCCGATGATTGCCCTCAGTGAAGCCATCGCCGACCCCAAAGCCCTGACCATCTCGATCGCAATCCACCGTGCCAGCCACCTCGTCTTTAGCGGCAGTGTCAGCACCAGCAAAATCGTGCGCCATTATGCCGATTTGGTGCACTACCTCGGCCGCGACAACCTCTTCCCCGACGGCGTGTTGTTACTCACCGGCACCGGCATCGTGCCCGGCGACGAATTCACCCTCGAAGGGGGAGATGCGGTCAGCATCACCATTGACGGCATTGGCACGCTCCACAACACCGTCGTACGGGGTGGGGTGTAATTGTTGTTTTTGTTTTTGTAGAAAAAAATAACCCTCCCCGTCGTGACGTGCAATCACTTCAGGGGGGTTGTTTCCACAATTATTGTTGCACTGTCGTGGACGTTACATTGGGCGGATAAACTATTCCGAATGAAAACCAAAACCCCCGTCGTGACATTCATCACGACGGGGGTTTATTGACGAGCTTATTTCAATACAAATGTAGTCAATGAATCACCGTAATAGATAATCCCTGTGGGATACTCGCCATTTTCAAATAATTTGACATTATTTTCGCGCATGGTGATTTGATTATTGACCACAATCACCACCCCTACCGGTTGTTGCAGTTGGTCATCGTCATTGGGGACGGCAAACTCGCCACTGCCGCTGGTTTGGGTTTTGGCGATAGGGGCTATGATTTGCTCCCAATACATACTGTTGACATCGACACTGGCGGGGAACAAATAGACAAATGCCTCTGATTGGGGGGCTGGATTATTGGTTGCATCAAGCTTCACCACTCTCCCTTTCATCACGCGTTTGGGGAAGCTGCTCGGCTCACGTTGCAGCACGACTGCACTGCCCCCGTCACAGCCGGGGAAGGGGTGCTCTAGACCGAGTTCAATCAAGTGCGTTGCCAGCCCAATCGGCACCGCCCCACCCAATATCACTGGGGCACCATTTGTGTCTCGCATACCAAATGTGGGCACACCCACCAACTCGTTGGAGTCATTTAATAATGCCCCGCCTGATACTCCGTGACTCAGGGGTGCCGTTACTTTCAGTGCTTGGTATTTGGTGTGTTGCTCACCATAGCCAAAGCGATCAATCCCCCAATACCCGGCCGTTTTGCCAGTAGTAATCGTGATTGTTTCAGCCCCAAAGCTGGGATAACCCACTGCTTTAATCGATTCTTCGACACCCAAATCGGCACTATTTACGGGAATCGTGGGCAAATTAAGACACTCTGCCGGCGATATACCACTCCCCATCCGCACGATCCGCAATATCGCCAAATCAGCATCGGGATCGGCGGCCACTACCTGGGCATAATAACTCAAGGCGGGAGGCTGGTTGATGTCGTGTGTCAACAACACTTCAACTAAGCGATCCGAGTTATTAAACGTATCAGTTTTATTTTCGCCAACCACATGGAAGTTAGTGACAATCAACCCGCGTGAATCGATGATAGTACCAGAGCCCCAACCAATCTCCACACGGTTTTCATCAAGTATGCCTATTTGTACGATTGCTTTGACCACATCGTTCATCGGCGACAGCGAGCCATCTGCCTGAATGATTGGCTCGACTGGTACCGGAGTCGCCTCAAGCATCGTCGCATCGTCAGCACAAGCCACCACGTTGAGCGCACATATCGTGATAATTATTAGTTTTGCAAAAAAATACCGCATTATTCTACCTCACACCCAGTGCGCCTCATATGACAGCAATGCGCAACGTTGCGGTATTGTACCATGCAATTATTCTGGTGTCCCAGCCGAAGGCACATGTTGGCTGTCGACATAGTGCGTGCGCCACGCACCATTCACCACCCCCAGAATAATCGTATCTTCGTCGCTGCCGTCGAAATGCACGGCATTTGCCGGCACAATCACATAGCTGCCAGCAGGGTATGCCGTCGCTTGGCGTTGATCCATCTGATTGCCGTACCCCAAATAGAGCGTACCCTTCATCACAAACACATGGGCTGTTTGGGTGTGCCAATGCGACGGGTCCCAGAATCCCGCCGGAATTGCAAACGCATAACTAAATGACACCGTCGACCCGTCACGGGCACCATCGAGTAATGCATATTTGGTGCCATCACTGCCTATTTCTTGCCATGGAATCGTATCAATGTGCCACTGCATAAGCGTGCCTCCTGTTTTATCACCCTATTTCACCAAAAGCATAACCAGTTTTTTGATACCAAATATGGAAAAAATTGCGCTCTGACTGCAAACTTCATAACGGCTCGCACAGAGAACGCAGAGTGCTCAGAGGCGTTTTTTGATTGATACACGCCGATAAATGTCTACCCTTGTAAGATGCGCGTTGTCTCACGCAGAGATACAGAGACGCGGAGGCGTTATTATACTGTTTGGATACATAGTAGAGACGCAGCAAGCTGCGTCTCTACTACGAAATTCATCCTTCCGACTTCACTTTATACTTCCTACTTCACGCTTCCTACTTCATTTAGTGGCATCCATATAGATGTCGATCCAGCGGTCAGTATCTTTGTCGTAGATTTCGGTTAAATCGACCGCATCACCCGTCCACGTATCATAATTATCGGCAAACAACCCATACGACACTAATGATTGAGCCATTTCGTCCGTAACAGACAACGTATATTCGCCATTAGAATCAGTCTCTACCGCCAGCAATACATAGGTTTCTAGGTCGTCGTAATCAACGTCAGCCCAATCATACTCAGGTTTAAGGATGACCACATACCCGTTGACAATCGGTTCACTCGACACTGAATCGAGTAATAGCCCTGAAATATCATAGGTCTCACTGGTGGTCGGATCGGTGTTCCCACCGTTATTCGTTGTCGGATCTTCGGGCTGGGCAGGGCCATTCAATTGGGCGGCGGCAGCCCCATTACAGCCGGGAATACGCACTAAATCAGCAGAGTTAATCAGCTCATCGGCGAGCTCAATCGGGCGGGCCAGGCTCAGTTTGCCACCTTTATCTTGATCCGAACGGCCGGCATGCGCAATCGCAACTTGTTCGAATTGTTCGTTGATAATTGGACCACCCGAAATCCCGGCCGAATCAGACGCATCGTATTTGATGGCTTCATAGGTGCGCCCTTGGCCACTCATTGAGTATTCATCAAAGCCCACAACTTGACCACTGGCAATCGTCAAGGTATCACCACCGACGCCTGGGTAGCCCACCGACGTGACTTTTTGACCGATTTCAACTTGGCTTGCGGTGTCCAATGTAATCGCTGGCAGATTTAAACAATTTGCCGGCGGTTCACCATTGGTGGTGGCAATAATCCGCAATATTGCAATGTCTTTGCCGGCGTCAGCCTCAACCGTCTGGGCAATAAATTGGAATTTGGGTGGGTTACGTGGATTAAGTGTGATATAGATATTATCAATGCCATCGGCATTGTTGTACTCCCCAGTTTCGTTATCACCAATACAATGGAAGTTGGTGAGAATCAAGCCACGCGGATCAATGATTGAGCCAGTACACGTCCCCACTTCTTGCCACGTTGCATCCAACACCCCAATTTGCACCGTTGCCGCCATCACGTCTTCGAGTGTAGAGGGTGATTTGGCATCAGCGCCATTATCGGTACTAGCAGGTTTTTTGCCGCCAATGCCAGCATCGCTGTTATCTTGGGTATTGGTCGTATCATCACCAGCAGGTTTGACCACACTGATACCATTTTCGGTGGTTGGTTTGGGCGCATCTGTCGGTTTCAGTTCCATTGTTGAGTTAGGTTTGGTAGTATCATCACCAACGGTAACGTTTACTCCAGGCACACCACAACTCGCTAACATTATGAGGATCAGCAATAAAAGCAACGCACGAAACGATTTCATAGTAGTAATCCTCTCTGCCTATTTGGCCGTTATGCGGCTTAATAATTCTTGCCAGTACAACGCAACGGTCGTTGCGGATTGTTCAGGCCCAGCCACGACAACGGTGTATGTCGTTTTGTCTACTGTCGCAATCAGCTGATAGCCATGCTGGACATCGGTCTCGGTTGCAGTTGGTAAACAGACATATTCTTGAATCATGGCCGGCACCGTACCAATCGCAATATTGGTTTCACCTTGGGTGACATCGCGACAATTCGCACCGCGGAGCAAGCGCGCCCGCGCCGCGTCTTGAGCAAGATTACCGGCACTCGGTGCCGACTGCAAATCATATTGCACCCCACTCATGTGCACTTGTGGGAAGGGCTTACCCGGCCGCATCGGCAACATTTGGCGCGGCAATGTCACTTGCAACGGCCCATGGGCAGTAATGTGCCCTGTATAGATAAATTGATCACGCAACACTACCGCTGCCAACAGACACACCACTGCGAGGATCACCACCGGCACATCGCCACGCCCAGCCGACAACTGCATGTTGTCTTGCTGGGGAGCTGTATCATAGGCGCGATTCAATAGCCACGTAAACAACCCAAACACCACAACCATCACCACAATGCTCGGCAATACACGTACCAAACCAGATTCGGCGACAAGACCGCGCACCAATAATTGGCGTACCCAGTCATGGCCAACCCAGACCACACCACTTCCCAACAGACCCGCAATCATTATCCAACCCGATGATTTCCCTGGTCGAATCATCCCCATCACAAACCCTACTACAATCCCCACTGCCACAAAAATCACGGTATCAATGGTGGCAATTTGTGACACAGCCGCCAGCGAACGAATGTCGCGACTCATCACCAACGAAATACCCTCGGCCGTCGCCATCCCCAATCCCATGGCAATCGCATAAATCATGCCGTCGACCCGCTCATCAAATTCAGCGGTAGGCATGACGGTGGTTCGCACCCCGATGTAAATCAATACACCAATCAAAATTCCTTCGATGAAGCCGGCGAGAATGGCATTATTGCCGTTGCCCCACGTGG
>DBCF01000207.1 GCA_002292925.1 Roseiflexaceae bacterium UBA965
CCAATTCCCAATTCCCAATTCCCACGCTATATTGAGCCGTTTATAGGGGCTGGGGCACTTTTTTTCGCCATCCAACCAGCCAATGCCATTATTTGCGACAAAAACGAATTATTGATTACGACCTACCGAGTGATTCGTGACGAAATCGACGATTTAATCACCTTGCTCCAGCAGCACACCCTCAACCACAACGCCACCTATTATTATCACATCCGCGCCCTCGATCAATCACCGACCTATGCCAGCAAACCGGCAGTGGTCAAAGCTGCCCGCTTGATTTATCTCAACAAAACCTGCTACAACGGTTTGTACCGCGTCAATCGTAGTGGCCACTACAACGTACCCGTTGGCACCTATCGTGACCCGCTGATTTGCGACGAGCCCACCCTGCGTGCCATCAACCACTATCTCAACCAGCACGCCATCACTATTTTGCACGGTGACTATCAATCAGCGCTCTCGCAGGTGCCACCCCGCAGTCTGGTCTATTTTGACCCACCCTACCACAGCCCCACCAAACAAAACTTCACCAGTTATCACGCCGATGGCTTCGGTGAAGCCGACCAAATCGCCTTGGCCACCACCTACCGCACCCTCAGCCAACAAGGCGTCTACTGTCTGCTCAGCAACGCCGATACCCTCTTGATGCACGAGCTCTATGCTGAATACACGATTACGATTGTTACCGCCAATCGGGCGATTAATTCACAACACACCGGGCGCGGGCGCGTCAACGAAGTGTTGATTCGTAATTGGTGACGCCGATGAATAATCCGCTTTCGATTAACGACAGCTGGCAACTCCTATTTGAGCGCCACGCCATCATCGACCACGTCGCACAATACGGCTCATTCGAAATCAACGCCCGCCAAATCAATACGGTGCGTGAAGCGCGTTTGATGGCCAAATTCGACGAATCCCACAGTCTGCCCCAAATCTTCCGTAGCCATAATCTGAGTATTTTGCCCATCAGTCGGGGCAGTTATACCATCGGCCCCTATACCACCTTCCAAGCCCTTGATTATGCCAACCACGACACGCCACTCCACCCCATCCGCATCCCCGCCCTCGACACCTTGCAGTCCCACGACATTCATAGCGAAGCCGAGGCCTTGCTTTTTTTGCGCAATAGTGGGGTTTGGGCCGAGATCTGTGGCAGCTCCGATGTCTATGCGACACTCCAAGGGCGCCGGGCCTCGGGTCATTTCCAATTCACCATTGCTCGTACCACTCCGCCGCGGCAGGCCACGATTACCGTCGAAAACGCCCAAATCGAAATCGACGCCGGCTATGAAACCCCCACACAGGTTTTTTTGTGTGAAGCCAAAAACCGCCCGGTCAGCGAACTCAACATTCGCCAACTCTACTACCCGTACCGCTTTGCCCAGACCTTGACTAGCAAACCCATCATTCCCATTTCGGTGATTTACAGCAACTATACATTTTTTGTGACCCGCTTTACGGTCAACGACCCCCACGATTTTAATTCACTGACCGTGAGTAAGCGCTACGCCTATACCATCGACACCACCCCATTCACCATCAACGATCTCGCCCAGATTTGGCACCAGACGCAGCCAGCGGCGGTGACAGCGTACAACGATATTCCCTTCCCGCAGGCCGATAATTTGCTGTTGGTGATTCATTTAGTCAAAAAAATAGCCCGCGCCCCGCTCACCACTAGTGCAATCACGGAGTTTTTGGGGTACGACAAACGCCAAGCCGACTATTATGCCAATGCGGGGCGCTGGTTGGGGTTGCTCGATGCCCACAAACAAATCACACGCCAGGGTAGTCAATTTACACAGGCCACACCCCATCACCAAAAAACACAATTGATTGCGGCGCTATTTGCCACACCGTTTTTTTATGAAATAGCCGGGGTTTGGCTGACGCAACACACCCTGCCAAGCAAAGATTTTATTTTCACCCAAATGCAATCACACCCCCAGCTAGGGGCATACAACCACACCACGCAACGGCGCCGTGCCAACACCGTCTATGGCTGGTTGCGCTGGGTTAACCAGCAATTACATGACTGAACGCCTAATTGCGCACCACCAACGCCATTACCACAATAGCCAACGCCAACACCGCCACCGTGGCATACAACAAAATCCGCTCGATATCGTACATGGCCCAATCACCACGCACCGTATTGGCATGGCCCACAATCGTCAAGGTGTGTTGGCGTTTGTTGTATTCGTAATCAACCTCGGTGACTGGGGTTGCTTTGATGATGAGTTCGGCGGCAATCGGGCGCACTTGGGCGTTGGCTTCACGCAAACCTTCTTCGATGAGCTCACGCAACGGCACCACTTGGCGCCAACGCGGATCATGTAAGTCGACATCTTCGTGATAGACAATTTGGGATTGGCTGTTGAGTGTGCGCAAATGCAACCCCGTCGTGTCGTCCTCGTTAAAGAAGCGCTTGCCATAGCGGGCCCATTGAAAGATTTGCTCTTCGAGGATGTTGCCGACACCGTCACAGCCATGGCATTTGACCCGCGCATAGCCGGCACAGGTGCGACAGGTATCATCTTCAAGTGTTTCTTCGATGCTACCATCGGCATTACGGGTTTTTTGTTTGCGGTCAACTACGCCCCGCCCATTACACTGCCCACAGACCAATTTACCCGACCCACCACAATCTTCACACTTGACCACTTGTTGTGAGCCAGGGATTTTGACGGTGACGAGCGGTACATCCACGAAGCGTTCTGGTGCCGATACCGGTACATCCCAGACATCGCGAATCGCAACTTGGGGCACGATATGCCCCGAACGGTGAATCTGCTGCTCGACCTTGGGCTCACTGCGTTTTTCGTATTGCACCCGCAATTCGTATAAATAAAAATTTGAGCTCAAAATCTGACGCGGCTGCATAAATTGACTAAATGTTACGCGCCGGAATATCCCTTGGCGAGCCCAGCGCTCTAACAAGCGCCGCACCGCATCGACATGATGCAACCCATCGGCCCGCGTTTTGCTCCGTTGCAGATAATCGCTGTCGAGCTCACCCCCCATCAATACCTCGAGCGGGTTTTCGAGCCATTCGGCAATCGAATCCCATTGCCCATGAGGCACTTCT
>DBCF01000284.1:0-1697 GCA_002292925.1 Roseiflexaceae bacterium UBA965
CGCCGTGATGAGGCGATTGCGAGCTGCCACGTGGCCTTGCAACTCGACCCCATGGACGCCGGCGCCGCCAACGAATTGGTGCAACTCAGCGCATCAACCACCATTGCCGAGTCGTTGCGTTGGGACATCCCCAAATTCGAGGCCGTCGCCCTCGATTATTTTGACTGTGGCGACTACGACATGGCCCTCGGTATGTGTACCATGGCCCCCCAATACGGCCCCATGTTGCACTACCTCGCCGCCTGGATTCACAATCTACGTGGCACGCCCCCGACAGAGGCCACCGACGAACAGACCGGGGCTAGCACGCTGACTGATTGGGTGCAAGAATCATTACGGGTGGCGCGCTTGCGTACCATTGATTGGTGCTTCCCCCATCGGCTCATCCATGTGCCGATGTTGCAATTTGCCATGCAACACTACCCCGCCGATGGCAATGCAGCCTATCTGCTCGGGAATTTTTGGTATGCCCACCAAATGCCTGACCGCGCCATTGAATGCTGGCAACACGCCGTGCAATATACCCCCGACAACGCCGTGGCCTGGCGCAACCTCGGCTTGGCCTATGTCAACCACCACCAAGAGTTGACGGCAGGCCAAGATGCCTATCAACGGGCACTTGCACTCAGTCCCCACGATGCGCGGTTGTTGTACGAAGCCGATCAGTTGGCACAAATCAGTGGTGGTGATCCCACTGCCCGACTCGCCCACCTCGCCAACAATTTGGCGCTGGTGCTCGAGCGGGATGATTTGACGATTTCCTATGTGACGCTCCTCAACATCCATGGGCGTCATGCCGAAGCGCTCGATATTTTGACCACACGCATGTTTCACCCGTGGGAGGGTGGCGAGGGACGCGTGGCAGCCCAACACACCATCGCCATCATCGGCATGGCCGAACAAGCCATGCAACACAATCAATTTGGTGAGGCAATTACGTTTTTGCAACGGGCCATCAATTACCCCGTCAATTTGGGCGAAGGCAAGCTCCCCGGTGCCAACGAAAACAACCTGCATTATTTGATGGGTATCGCTTATGCCGCCCGCGGCGATCATGCTGCCGCCCAGCAGGCCTGGCAATTGGCTACTCGTGGCGACAGTCAACCGACATCGGCGATATATTACAACGACCAACCACCCGATATGATTTTTTATCAAGGCTTAGCCTGGCGCCGGTTGGGTGACCACGCCCGTGCCGAAGCGATATTCCAGCTCTTGATTGCCTTTGGCCAGGCCCACGCCGACGAGCAAATCCGCACCGATTATTTCGCGGTGTCACTGCCGAGTTTCTTGGTGTTTAATGACGACCCCACCCTGCGCAATCACCTCCATTGTCTCTACATGCAGGCCTTGGGCAGATTGGGATTGGCGCACCCAGATGCAGTGGCCGCCTTTGATGCATTGCTCGCACGTGATGCCCATCACCAAGGCGCACGCTACCATCGCGACTTTCGCCATCGCTAAGGTGTCAAAAAAACAATCCCGTCCGCCTGCCAGTCAACGTTGATATTGCCCGTTCAGCCGCGATAAACATCGCAACACGATAAAGGAATTACCCATGTTACACCGTCTGCGCTTAGGAATTATGTTGAGTCTCGTGGTGTTGCTGATGGCGTGTGGCAGTACACCAGCCGCTACCGAACCTACCGCCACGACGATCGAAGCTACCGCCACCACCGCCACCACCGCACCGGCCG
>DBCF01000284.1:1752-4317 GCA_002292925.1 Roseiflexaceae bacterium UBA965
CACCACCGCACCGGCCGAAGCCACTGCCACCACCGCACCGGCTGAGGCCACTGCCACCACCGCACCCGCTGAGGCCACTACCGCACCGGCCGAGGCCACCGCCACCACCGCGCCTGCTGAGGCCACCGCCACCACCGCGCCTGCTGAGGCCACCGCCACCACCGCGCCCGCCGGGGTCACCATTGATGCCACGCCACGGCAACCAATTGCGAGTGGGCCGACGTTGCTCGATAGTCGCATCGATGTGCGCCGGGTCACTAGTGTACCGGTCAACAGCATTCGCGTCGTCTATGACGGCACCACGAGTAGTTTGTTGCTACTCACAATGAACGATGGGTTGCAACGAATCAATCCTAGCGATGGCAAAAAAAGCTTCGTCGCCAGCACCGCCGAAATGATGGGCGCAGCGGTACCAGGCGGGTTGGCTGTTGCCAATGACGGTACCGTCTATGTGGTCGGTAATGAAGCCGTCAAAACCATGACCAAAGCGGTAATTCGGCGCGGCCGGCCGAGTGGAGCCAAGTATAGCTGGGAAACCGTGGCGAGTACCGAAGCCTACCCCCGTAGCGATACCCCCTTTGACCACTTGTTCAATGGTATCGTCGTCAGCAACAAGTGGATTTATGTCACCAGTGGCTCACGTACCGACCATGGTGAAGTTGAATCCCAAAACGGCACGTTTGCCGATTTGCGTGAAATCGCACTGACCTCACGCATGTATCGCTTTGCCATTGACAGCAAAGATATTCTCCTCAAAAACGACGAGGCCGCGGTAGAACCCTACGTCTATGCCCGGGGCTTCCGCAACGCCTATGACCCCGCATTTGCCCCCAATGGCGAATTATTTGTGGGCGACAATGGCCCTGATGCCGATTTGCCAGACGAACTCAATTGGGTACGCCAAGGCGGCCATTTCGGCTTCCCATGGCGCTTTGGTGATATCGACAACCCACAGCGTGACCCCGCCTACGACCCAGCCAAAGACCTGCGCCTCCAGCCAGATTTCACGGCCGTCCAAATCGGTGCCTATCGCAACGATCCCACGTACCCGGCTGCTCCTGGCAAATTCCTCGACCCCATCATCAACCAAGGGCCCGCCGCCACCAATTATCGCGGTGCCGATGGCAAATCGTATGATGCCGCCCAAGAAGGCAAAACGCTCGCAGGATTGACACCCCACCGATCGCCCCTCGGATTGGTATTTGCCGATCAAACCTTCCCCAAAAGCTGGCAAGGTGATGGCAAAACACTCAATGGATTTCTATTGAGTTGGGGCGCTGCGGGTGGTACATTACCTGATCGTGGCCAAGATATGCTGGCGTTGCAATTGAGCAAGAGTGGTAACAACTACACCATGACTGCCCGCCAAATCGTACGTGATCTCCGCAATCCGATTGACAGCGCCATCGTAGGCGACAAAATCTACGTCCTCGAATTTGGCGATAAAGTGGCCATCTGGGAATTCACCTTCCACGAATAGTAGCGCAGTAGTAGGGTAGTATGCCGCATCGTCCCGCTGACAATTCGCGTTTAGTGCGCAACGGACATATTTTTGGTTCATTGCTGACTGAGCTCCAACAACGTATCCGTAAAGGGGAATGGCAGCCTGGTAGCCATCTACCTAGCATTACGCATTTGGCACACTCGTTTGGCGTGAGCACCGGGTCTGTGCGTGAAGCACTGCGTTCGCTCCAATCGCAAGGCATGGTGCGCATCGAGCATGGGCGTGGGGTGATTGTGATTAGCAATCACATCGACGAAGAAATCCAACAACCCCAAAATAACGCCACCATTGCTAATGTGGTGGCGTTAGCCGAGGCGCGCCGACTCATCGAACCCGAGCTCGCCGCCCTAGCTGCCGAGCGGGGCAGTGATATCGAACTCACCGAAATTCTGCAACTTGCCATTACCATGGAACAACATGTGGTGGCGGGGCTTGATTTCGGCGAATCCGACACCGCATTCCATCATGCGATTGCAAATGCAGCCCATAATCCCGTCTTGAGCCAAATGATGCTCAGTATGCACGAGTTGTTTTTACTCAGTCGTCAATTTACCAGCAAAGAAGTCGGTATGACCGACCGTGCCGTGCGCTATCATCGCTTAATCGCCGATGCCATCCAAACTCGGAATGCATCACAAGCGCGTTTGCTGATGCTGGCCCATATGAACGATGCCCTCGGCAGTGTGCTTGCGATTGAAGCCCAACAGCAGACTCCGTAATTTTTTTGTAGAGAGAGAGTAAGTTCCCATGCGTATTGCAGTAACTGGGGGGAATGGCGACTTGGCCCGCGTGCTCATCCCCCTGCTCGTGGCCCAAGGACACGAGGTCAAAAGTCTCGACCGCACATTACCCCCGCGCACGAGTGACAATCCGCTCCCCGCCCATGCGGTCGTGGTTGACACCACCGATTATGGTCAAGTCGTGGCAGCCCTCACCGGCTGTGACGGCATCATTCACCTCGCCGCCCACCGCTCACCCATGCAAGCCCCTGACCATGTCGTCTACCACGACAACACCGTCAGTAGCTACCATGTCTTGCTCGCCGCCGAAACACTCGGCAT
>DBCF01000007.1:0-619 GCA_002292925.1 Roseiflexaceae bacterium UBA965
TTTTGCAAATCATCATCAATGGTAATCACATATTGGCCACGACTCTGAGCGATACCACAAAAAACCGCATTGTGCTGCCCGTAATTGCGCAACAAATTAATCGCAATCACGTGGGGCAGTTGGGCCGCTTGGGCAGCAATCACCTGCCAACTATTGTCACGACTGCCGTCGTTGACGAGGATAATCTCGTAACTCCAGTCTTGTTTTTCAAAAAACGCCATCGTGCGCGCAATCACCAGCGACACGATTTTGGCACTGTTGTAGACGGGAATTACCACCGAATAGGTTGGTGTAGCTACCATAACACAATCCCCTCAATACGGGCATCAATTTATATCGGACGCAAGGCAGCTTCGATTTGGGCCCGCTGTGGCTCGAGGAAGGGGGGCAACGCCAATGTCTCACCCATCGTTTCGAGCGGCTCGTCGGTGGCAAACCCCGGCCCGTCGGTGGCGATTTCGATCAGCACGTTGCCTGGCACCCGGGCATACACCGAGCGGAAGTAAAAGCGATCGATGCTGTGGGTCGGTTGCAAGCCCACCCGTTGCAAACGCTCGATCCAAAACTCCTGCGCCGCTTGGTCGGGCACCCGGAAGGCCATGTGATGCACCCCGCCCGA
>DBCF01000007.1:667-10565 GCA_002292925.1 Roseiflexaceae bacterium UBA965
GTACCATCAATGCCCCACCCACCACATTGCCCGCCGCAAACAAATATTGATAGTGGAGCGGATTGTTGGGGTCGACCCCTTCGCTCAGCAATTCAAAACCTAATACGTCGCGGTACAACAACGTCATCTGTTCACGATTGCGCACCGTAATCCCCGCCCCAAAAATTCCTTTGATGGCATATTCGGCCGGCACCGGGCTTTTGTCCCAGGCCACACCCCCAGGCACACCTTCGTCGCTGATGAGTAGCAAGCGTTGCCCTTCGGGATCGGCAAAGTGCACCGCCATCCGGTCACCATGCCACAAAAACGGCTCGCCGTGGCTGATTTGGTGAGCATCAAAACGTGCCACCCAATAGTCGATGGCGGCCCGGCTGTCGACCCGCAACGCCATTAGGTCAATGGCGCCAGTGCCGGGTTGCTGGGGGCCGATGCTGGCCCAATCAAAAAAGGTCACATCGGTACCGGGTGACCCGTGGGCATCGGCATAATACAAATGGTAGGCACTGACGTCGTCTTGGTTGACCGTTTTTTTGACCAAGCGCATACCGAGAATCTGTGTATAAAAATCGACATTCCCACGGGCATGACTGGTCACCGCCGTGAGATGATGAAAACCGTTTAGTTGCATTGCTCGCCTCATCCAAACCATCTATTGGTGAGTATTGTAATACGCCCCTGCCCAAGTGGCAATTTATACGCCATGGCAACGGTAGCGAATCTGTATCGCGATGAAATCGGCATAAAGTAATATTGAGTGACAGGGCTAGTCACCGCCGTGAAATGATGAAAACCGTATCGCCCATGAAAGCAGCGGCTATTGATAATTGCAGGTGATACCATATCACTTTACGCTCTGGTAATTTTCATGGTATCGTAATCATACGTATTATATATATATACTTTTACAGCGTATAGTAGATATATAGTTAAAAAATACCAACAGAGCAACACGTGCATAGATATATTTCTTTGAGCAACATTATCGCCATTGCGGTGGCGGTTATCATATCACTCGTTAGTTACCCCGTAAGCATGGCAGCCCCGTCACGGAGTGTGGTCGTGAGTGCGCCAGACATCGTGGTGGGCACAGATTTCAGTTGTGCCCTCACCGCTAGCGGTGATGTGTGGTGCTGGGGTGACAATACCTATGGTCAACTCGGGATTGGTACCACGACTGCGAGTAGTGTACCGGTTCGTGTCGGCGCGCTCAGCAACATCAAATCATTAAGTGCCGGTAGCGCCCACGTCTGTGCCATTGATGCCAGCAATGCCCTGTGGTGTTGGGGGCGCAACGATCATGGCCAAGCAGGCACTGGTGACAGCAACAACGCCACTAGTCCCACCCAAGTCAGTGGTACTGATTTGAGTAGTGATGTGGTCCAAGTCAGCGCTGGGGCAGCGACAACCTGTGCATTCAAAGTCGATAATTCGTTGTATTGTTGGGGACTATCAGCTCCTGTGCTTGGTACGAGTGGGGCGGTCAGTGACATTTTGGTGCCTACGCTCAGCAATAGCATCAGCGAAATCCGCACCATATCAGTTGGCACCACGCATGCCTGTGCGGTACAAATCGGCGGGTTGGTACAGTGTTGGGGATCAAACCAATTTGGCCAATATGGTGATGCCGGTGACGGCTATGCCGCCGTACCTGCCATGCACGACGTCATCGATGCCAGCGACGTCGCCACTGGGCTCAGCAACAGCTGTATCGTCCGGCGGGGCGGCGGGGTGGTATGTGCCGGCGCCGATGATGTCGGTCAATTAGGCAATGCCGACTATGACGGCGACGGCAACAGCAATGACTTTGGCATGGCCAGTCCATGGGTAACTACCGGGATTACCAATGCCGTGAGTATTAGCATCGGTGTCGATGCCAAAAGCATCTGCGCCCTAACCAACGACAAGAGTGTGCGCTGTTGGGGGCAAGGGAGTCAATACCAATTAGGCAATGCCAGCACCAGCAATGCCTTTACCCCACTAGCGCGCCCCAGCGATTTACAGTACAGCACGGTACGCCTTGCCAGTGGCGCCAATCACGCCTGTGCCATCAAAACCGATGGCACGGTCCGTTGTTGGGGCAACAACACCTACGGCCAATTGGGCACCGGCGATACCGCCACCTATACCGGCATCAAAGTAGTGAGTAATGGCAGCGGCGGCAGTTTCGATACCAGCGCAACCAGCGTCGCCATCGACGTCACTGCCACGCTCCAACTCACACCAACGGTCGTCACTACCGCCACCCCCGCCCCAATCGTGCAAACCTATAGTAGCAACGGTATGCTGGCCTTGCACAACCAAAGTAGTTGTCTAGTCACAAATTTTGGGGTGGTGTGGTGTTGGGGCCAACAAATCAGCAATGGCACCTTTGTGACCCAATTAGTGCCCACCCCGTCATTGCCGTTTAATGCGGTCAAAATCGTGGGGGGCGGTGACAACACCTGTGTCATTGTGCGGGGCGGACGCGTTTATTGTTGGGGCAGCGAAAGTAGCGCAGCCGAGCTGGGGTGTGGTACGAGCTGCCTCGGTGGCATCGACCCGGGCAGTGTGATTTTGCACCTGTATGGGGTCACCCAGCTCGGCGTGGGACCAACCCATATCTGTGCCATCCGTACCGGTGGCACGGTATGGTGCTGGGGGAACGACAGCAATGGCCAAACCGGTGATAACACCAATCTCGGTGGGAGCACGGCGCTGCCTGCGCAGGTACCGAGCATCACTGCCAGTAAAGTGGCGGTGAGTGCCGCGAGTAGCTGTGCGGTGCTTACGACAGGTCAAGTACAGTGTTGGGGTGACGATAGTAGCGGCGCACTCGGTGACGGCAGTAGCGATAGCAGTGGTGCGAGCGCCGTTACCGTCGTTGACATGACCAGTACCACCCTGACCGGTATCAGTGATATCGCCGCTAGTGCGGCTAGTTTTTGTGCCCTCAAAAGTAGCGGCACGGTATGGTGTTGGGGCGACAATACTAGTGGGCAGTTGGGGAGTGGTGACAACACCGCGACTGATGCAGCCCAGCAAGTCAGTGGCTTAACCGGTATCACGACAATTTCAGGGGGCATCCCTAGCACGGGGAGTAGCGGCGGCAGTTTTTGTGCCATTGCCACCAGTGGCACGACGTATTGTTGGGGTGAAGCCGGCATGGGTGATAATTCGGGTAGCGGCGCACTGGCCCCAGTCGCAGTGAGTGGCATCGCGGATGCTAGTAGTATGGCGCGATCCCAAGGGCATGCCTGTGCGATTAGCACGACCCGACTCGTTTATTGCTGGGGCGATAACAGTAACGGGCAAATCGGTGATGGCGGCGTGATGCAAAATGATGTCCCCACCGTCTTGAGCGATTTTGCGAGTATTGGCACCGCCACAGCCTCCAAAACTGCTACGACGACAAAAACCCCCACCAATACCCGGACCGATACGGCCACCCGCACCAGTACCCCCACTGCCAGCAATACCCGTACCAACACGCCTACCCGCACAGATACCCCGACCGCCAGTGATACCCCGACCGCCAGTGATACCCCCACCGCCAGTGATACCCCCACCGCCAGTAACACCCGCACGCCGAGCAATACTCGCACGGCCAGCAATACCCGCACCGCTACCCCGACGGCGAGCGATACATCTACCCCCAGTGATACGCTTACTCCTAGTGATACGCTTACTCCTAGTGATACCCGCACTCCCAGTAACACACGCTCACCAACGATTACGCGGACACCCAGCAAAACTCGAACCGCGACCAACACACCGACACCATCCGAAACATTTATCCAAGTGGTAGAGACACATTTTGCGGCAGCCACCCAAACCAAATTAGTCGCCGTCATCGCTACTGCTGATGCAAACGCCACCGTCCAAACCAATGAGAGTAATGACCGTGCCAGTGCCACTAGTGAAATATTGCTGGGATCACCGAGCCGTACCGTTACGCCGACCGCTACACCCCGTAATACCCATACCCCCGAGCCGGTGACAGCCACAGTTCGCTATTATCTCAACCTTACCCAGACTCGTTATGTCATTCAAACGGCGACGAGTTTGGTGCGTACGCAAACGCAGTCGGCATTAAATCTGCAACGCACCCAGACAAAGCAACTCGCCAATCAGCTCACCCAAACGGCACTCAGCATTCAGCAAGCAACGAATGTTGCGCTCCGTATCCAACAAACCGCAACCAGTCTAAAACGCACCCAAGTCCGCGCAGACGACAACATCAATGCCACCCTCGAAGTATTGAGTGGTTCTGGTACACGTACCCGCACCGAGACCTCAACCCGCATCCCCACCAACACCATCACCGAGACGTTTACTCGCACGAATAGCCGCACCCACACCGCGAGTCGCACCATTACCCTCACTCCAACAGCAAGCAACACCGTTACTCCTAGTTTTACGGTTACGCTGACCCCCTCAAAAGTGATATTTAACAACGGGAGCATCACAAGTTCCAGTGATATCGTCGGGGTCGTCTTGTCAGCAGACGAATCGGTAATCTATGGATTTACTCGTGGTGACGCCACCACCGCAGTACTGCCTAGTTTGATTAGTCGCAATACCAGCGATTTATCGGTCAATAGCGTCGATGATATACCCATGCTGACAGCGTCACTTATCGCGCGCAATATCAATCAGCCCAATCAAATCGGCGTGATGGGCAAAATGAACCACAACACCATTACCCTCCAGCTCTACGACACTAGTAGTGGCAGTGCGGTGGTCCAAGGTGCCTGGTTTGGTACATCGACAGATACACTGCGCGTCGTGCTCATAACTGGCCGGTATGTCTATATTGGCACCAGCGCCAATAATCCAGCCAATCCACGGGCACCACTTGGGCGACTGATTATGCTCGATATTAGTAATCCGCTATTACCAGTCCAGGTAGGCAACACCATGGCACTTACGGGACCACCAAATGAGATTGCGGCCGTTGCCAACAGCGAATTCCGCGTGATTGTAGCAGGCAACACCATGTCCGCCAAAATGGTTGCCCTCGGGTATATCACATCGCTCAAAACCAATGGGCAAGCGTTTAGTATCAACCGGACCTACGTTACCACGAATCCGATTACCGATATCGTTATCCGATCGAAACAATCGGGATTAAATCGCTATCACACGATTTATGCGGCAATTTCATCAGTAATTTTGACGTATTCGCTCAATGAAACCACCCTCGACGTCAAGTATATGACCGCGATTAAACAGCCGGTACTGCAATACAAACACCTGCAACTTTCACCAGCGGGGAGTTATTTGTATGCGCTTGGAGTCGAGCCTTTGATGGATTTGAACGCCGTGGTGGCGTATGACATCCGCGCCAATTCCTTATTCCGGGGCTATTTTGGGCAATTTACCAACAACCCCCAGCAATTATTGGTGGGGGCGAGTCAGTTATTTATGGTCAGTGAAAACCAGATTTTTGCTACTCCCTCGATCTCGGCGTTGAGTGGCATCCAGAGTGTATTTGGACCTCGTTAAGATACGATAACTTACACCACATTCACACTATTACAAATGTGACTTTTTGTGGTGTGACACGATCGAGTTTGTGCATTTTGTGGGCGATATAGCGAAGCAAATAGTGTGTAGAAAGTATTGCGGCAATGCTTTCTACACACTATTTGCCGTTACGCATGTCGTAGGTGGTCAGGGTGAACGGCGCCGATCAACCAGTGTCTGTGGGGCGAGCCGTGGTGGTGATAAATTACGGTAATTGACGTCTGCTGAATTACTTGGAACAAAGCCGATATCATCAATAAAGATATGACTATGCTTCGACGTATCGTTTTCCATCCAAAACTCAATGACAACGTCGCTATGCCCCACAAAACCACTGAGGTCATAAACCTTTTTTGTCCAAGTGGGCTTGACAGTGTTTTTACACACATCTATGAGCGAATAAGCCGAATCAGTTGAACTTGTGATATAAAAATACAATTTATCGTAGTTTTTACCACAAGACTCACTCGAAATGGTCTTGTAATAAAAAGCTAAATACTTTGCACTTGATTCGACGTGCACCGTCTGAGAGATAATTGTAGTTTCGCTATATGCGCCACCCATCCAGACAACATTGTCGCCAGTACGCGCATTTATCATCCAATTCGTATCAAACATTGCAAAGTTATACGCCGAGAATGCACCCCAGTTTGCCGCGACACTTCCGCCACTCGATACATCTTCAAAAGAGCCGTTTAAGATGTTATCGAAATACGCCGGGGTTAGTGACGGCGTGCGGGTTAATGACGGCGTGCGGGTTAATGACGGCGTGCGGGTTAATGACGGCGTGCGGGTTAATGACGGCGTGCGGGTTAATGATGCAGTACGCGTCAGATTGGGGGAACGTGTCATCGTGGCAGTACGAGTCAATGATGGAGTACGAGTCAATGATGGAGTACGAGTCAATGATGGAGTACGAGTCAATGATGGAGTACGGGTTGACGACGCAGTCACTGTTGGCAGATCAACCCTGCCTACTTTACTTGTCACGAACGAATTCAACGTACTTACCCGCGCATAGACACCGGGATATTGTGGGTCGGCACAGCCAGTTCCCCAACTCACTACACCGACAAGCACTGGTTGCCCATTCGCATCGTTTTTGATGGCAGGGCCACCGCTATCGCCTTGGCAGGAATCAATGCCACCAACAGTGGTATCACCAGCACAGAACATATTGGCAGTAATTTGACCACCACCATACATACTCGCACAGTCTGCATTTGGCACAATCGGGATTGTGACTTCTTTCAAGACATTTGAAATTCCACCACCAGATGACGTGTTCCCCCAACCGGTGACCGTTATTGCACCACTATTGTAAAGTGCGCTGTCACTACTACTCGCAACGCGAATTGTCTGGACATCTTCGTTAAGCGTTACAGGACTCCATAATCGAATCAACGCAATATCGTTGTTTTCGGTATTTGAATTATACGCGGGATGGATGATTAGCTCTCTGACAAACTTCCGGCGTTCGTTTGGACCTACGGTATCAATTAGATGCCCACCAACGACCACCGTCACATTGTCGGGAACCTCACCTGCCAAACAGTGGGCGGCTGTGACCACCCATTCTGGTGACACCAATGTCCCACCACATCCAAATTCATTGTTACGCCCAAAATGCAACCGTACTTGCCATGGGTATTCACCCTCATCAGCAGGACCACCACCAACAATCTCAGGATTACTCGGGCTTTGTGCGGGGTTGGCTACTTCCTCACTTGAACCCTCTTGATCTGTGGCTTCTTGAGCACGGGTTTGTACTGGTGTAGGTAGCACTACTGCCATGGTGCATAGCAGAACCAACCAAGCACGCAATAGTCGTCGCATTTACCACTCCTGTGCTATTTTATGCTTTTGCTACATAAAATAATATAATTTTCATGCAAAAAAAGCAATTTACACCGATATCGTTTATTTACGTATAGGTGATAAATCTTACGCCTATATTTTAAACTAATTTTGTTTTTTGTCAATATAAATATTCCATTTGCACAAAAACCGAATTTCATGATTAAGCCAATGTACCATAGTGTATGTTTCGCTTATCTCCACAGATAGGGAGCAACCGCTACGGCAACGAAATCTGCCGAATATGGCACACTAGCACAATCATATGCACCAAATAATGTCCTTGGTAGCGCAAATTACACACGTAGATGGATGGAACATGCCACAATCCCGCGGCTATTTTGGGCAATTTGCCAATAACTCCCCAGCAACTATTGGTGGGTGCAAGTCAATTATTTATGGTGAGTGAAAGTCAAATTTTTGCCACACCCTCAATTTCGGCCTTGAGTGGTATCCAGAGTGCCTTTGGCCCGCAGTAGGAAGAAGTTTACGCACCAATACGATTACAGCGTGGTAAATGTCACCCGATTCGCAGTAATGCTTTCGATGCTAAGCGATTTTTGCGCAATGTAACGCAAACCCTGCCCCGTTTTTATCAATACCGGCACATCATGCCACATACAATTCGCTGATTTTAATGACCACCATATATCGATATTACCAACATGCGGACCTTGGAGAAACACTTTATTGGTGTTGTTCACGACTGCATATATTGGTCGCCCAAGCCGAAACGGCAACAAATTATCATACCCACCACCTAACACATGATGGATATCGATTTGCGCAACCGTTGCCCGTGGTGCCGATTGCACCAATTGCATGAGCTGCGTGGTACTCACGTCATGGGTAGGAAATTTGGTTTTTTCCCGGGTCAATCCAGTTTTTTGGCGATTTCGTAGTCGGTGCGCAATCTGGTAGAGCGTATAGATCGCTTCAAATACGACGGGTTGCAACACATCGGCATGATAGTGAATTTGATGCACAATGGCATTGCGCCATTCGGCATATTTTTGGAGTCCATCACGCATATTGACATCGATATCATCATAATCACACAAAAACGCTGCCTTGCGTGGAATATCGACAAAACGGGGGTTTTTGGGCATCAGATTCCCAAATACATGTGTACAGCGATAATGAAACAATGAATTCAAACGGTCTTCAAAAATCGCACATAGCGTCGTAAACACCCCAATATTTGTAAAATAGGTATTCATGGTGGGGATACTCACACCAGTGGCAATATGTTGCTGATAGAGTGCAAGGTGTTGTGATACGTTTTGCCATACCTGCAATGCATCATCGCCCGTATGCGTAATATCGTGCGTCAATTTTTGATGGAGACTTTCTGGTATCGCATTAAATTTTTGCAGTGCATCACTCACCCCATCTGGGTTTAAGGCATACCATTCTGTCAATGTCGGAAAAAGTGGAGTCCCTCGAGGTGGTCGCGCCATAAAAACCTCTTTTTGTATATTCACGTCGTGCGTTTGTTTATTTTACGTCAAAAAACAATAGCATTTACCAATGGGGTGGCACAGATTTTGGTTATAAAAAAACCACCGCTACTCGGGTGAATAAGCGATGGTGAATACGTATGGCGCACAGCCCGAGGTGCGCACAAGGCAACAGTGCAGTGCCTGTTTTTATCCAATTTCGGTGAGTCTGATGGCAATCAATTGTGCAAGCAGCGCGCGGGGGAGTGGAGTATCAACGGCAAACTGGAAAGAGCCCTTTGACACGACATATCCTGTTAGCGCCTCACCACACTGACTGAGCACGGTACTGCTCTGTGGGGCATAGACGAGGTGTTTTTTGAAGGCGGCAATTCCCGCAAACTTCTTGCCACGTACCACAAACATCGGCACGCCGTGACTAATGACTTCACTTGCATCTGGCACGATCTCGTGGATCATATCACGCATCGCGCGGAGCGTTGCTTGTTTGGGTTCTGGTTCTGCGGCGATATAGGCATCGACCTCTGGGATACGCATTTGGGCCTCCATATTCATACTCCTACTCAGCGATGTGCATGCTCCATATCAGCAACAAAACCGCTCCAGCCGTGTGGGATAGATTGGACCGGGTAAGTTAGCGCCAATACCTGCGCCACTTCGCCTGCCGCCAACTGGTGGGTATGGGCGATGCCTGCAGGGAGCACCATCATGCCACCTGCCGTAACTGCATACTCCGCGCCACCGCAGACAAATGTCAAACGCCCACTAATAACATAAAAGACTTCGTCTTCAGTGGGGTGCACATGTGCGAGCGGTTCTTCACCCGATCGTGCCGTAAATTGCACGATTGCGAGGCCGCGACCATGTGTGCATTCGCCCAGTTTTATCAGAAACGGGATGCCATATTCAACTGATTTGCCGTCACTTGCGGCGAGCGCATATGGTTGCATATCGTAGTGCTCCTTCACCCATTACTGGTGTTGCCTCGAAATTATTGTACATCACGGTAGTACGCATTTGCATAACAAAACCCCCAGCCAGAGCTGGGGGTTTTAATGGATGGCGCACAGACCTAG
>DBCF01000078.1:0-493 GCA_002292925.1 Roseiflexaceae bacterium UBA965
GGGGCGGTTACCAGCGCATCAACAAAAACTCGGACGGCAAATTGGTTTGATTATGGCACTCGTTTCACGTGTTTTGTTGTTGTTATCGTTAACATGGATAATGCGCTTGGTAGAGCCGTTATTTACTGTTGTTGGCAATGAAATCTCGGGGCGTGACTTGATTTTGTTGGTTGGCGGTTTGTTTTTGCTGGCCAAGAGTACTATCGAAATGCATCACAGCCTCGAAGGTGCCGAAACTCATGTGGGTGGTAATACCAAAAAAATCAGTTTTTGGGGTACTATTGCCCAAATCGCCGTGCTCGATATTGTGTTTTCACTTGACTCGGTAATTACTGCAGTCGGTTTATCAGACAATATTGCCGTAATGATAGTGGCAATCATGATTGCCGTTTTGGTGATGTTGGTGTTTTCAGAGGCACTCAGTGGTTATATCGAAAAACACCCCACCATCAAGATTTTGGCGTTGTCGTTCCTTTCATTGATTGGTATGTCG
>DBCF01000078.1:524-5082 GCA_002292925.1 Roseiflexaceae bacterium UBA965
GAGGGTTTCCAGCAGCACATCAGCAAGGGCTACATTTACTTTGCCATGGCGTTCTCGGTGGTGGTCGAATTAATCAACATCCGCATGCGCGCCAGTCAACCAGTCAAATTGCATTCGATTGCTGAAGCCGAAGAGCCACATTCCTAGTTGGAGGCGGTATGACGATTGCACGGCGGATGTTGGGGCGGACAGGATTCAACGCAGCACAGATTGGTGCGGGTGATTTGGCCGATCGCAGTCTGACCTTGGCGGAATGTGTCGCCACATTGACACGGGCACTCGATGCCGGTGTCAATGTGGTTGATACTGCCCCTGGCTATGAAGCTGGTTTTTCGGAAGAAATCGTCGGTGCGGCGGTGCGTCAACGGCGTTCTGAGGTGTTTGTCATCGACAAAATCGATGAATTCGATCGCTCGGTGACCAGTCAACTCGATGAATCGTTGCAGCGGTTAGGGTTTGATTACCTCGATGCCTATGTGTTTCACGGGTTGTCTGACATGGCGATGTACCAACAATTGACGCAACCTGAAGGGGCATTTGCCGAATTACGGGTGCTCAAAGAGCGTGGTGTGGTGCGCAACATGGGGATTTCGTCGCATCATCCTGAGGTGTTGCGCCAGGCGATGATCGATGGCTGGTGCGATGTGGTGATGTTCCCGATTGGGGCATTTGTCGACACCCGCTACATCACTGAGACATTGCCGTTGAGTCGTGAATTAGGGGTTGCGAGTGTCTGTTTCAAAACCTTTGGGGCGGGCAAATTAGTGGCTGACACCGAGGGATACGGGGCGCCGATCGCCCAACGCCCACGTGGCAAATTGTCGTCAGGCGGTGTCGATTACCCCCTTTCTGGGGTGAATCTGACACCGCAAGAATGCGTGCATTACACGTTGACGATTGACCCCGATGTAGCGTTGTTGGGGATGAGCTTTGCCAATGAGCAAGACGCGGTGTTTGCGGCATATGCATCGTTCGCACCATTGAGTGAAGCGCAACTCGTTGACATCAAAACGCGGGCGGCGCAGGCACGGGCAGGTAAAGGCCCATGCTGGTGGAATCCTGACCCGTTGCAATAATCTATGGTATAACCGGACTTATCGGCGTGTGGGCACGTCCGATTTTGAAGAAAATAAATAACGCAGCCCCACAGAAATGCAGCCCAGCAGCGAGCATGAGTGCAATAGTAGTGTTGCTCGTTTGGGCAACGATGGTGCCGATAAGTGGCCCGAGTAAGCTCACGGTAAACATTGCTATTTGATATGCCGGCATGACGGCAGTGACTTGGCCTGGGGGGCAGCTATCGAGCAATAAATCAAGGAGCACCAATTCAATACCTGCGGTGGCGACCCCCCAGATTGCCGCAAAAAAGAGCAACGGTGCCATGCTCCCTACCAATGCGGTAATCAACGGGTAGGTGCCGAGCGCGATACTACAGACCCACAAAATAACCACGCGTCCTTTGAATCGCGTGGCAATATATGTACCTGCCATATACCCAAACAACAACGTGACACTTTGGATCATCGATACGATGCCAATGCTGTTGTCGTCAGCATTGAGGACGCGAATCCAATGCAATGGGAATAGCGGAACCGACATCGTCAAGCCACATTGAAACACCGCTTGGCAAATGATAAACAACCGAAAGGCGCGGTAATTACGCACAAAAAAGACAATTTGGGTGAGTGCTTTGCGAATCGATTGCGGTGGTGCGTGGGTATCGCGGCGTTCAATGGGGACTTCGTATTGCCGTGCGGGCAAAAACGCAAATACCGTAAAGAGTGATGCTCCGCAAATAACGATTGCATACGCGGTAAGTGGCGCATTACTGCCTAAATACTGTCCAGCAATATACACAGAAATACCATTACAAACGCCCAAAACCGACCAACGTAAACTCATGAGTTGATAGCGCCGTGAGGTGTCAATAATCGCACCCATGACCACATTAAAGACCAGCGATAGCGCGGTCTGTGGCAACGTGGCAATTGCCGCCACGCCAATCATCAACAAAATGGCGGTTTGGGCATCAAAAAAAAGCGGCATCAATGCCATAATGGGGTAACTGAGAAACAATAACAAGCGACTCCAGGCATACCATGGAATGACATTGTTGGAGCGGCTAATAATCAACCCGAGCGGTACCGCCAACAGTAACCCCGCAATTGCCGGCATCGATGATAATAATCCAACACTAATGGGGTCTGCCCCGAGTCGGGTAAGTAATACAGGGATGAAAATACGCACCCCTTCAACCATACCTACCCCAAATCCATCAAGCATGCCGCGATTCATGTTGCGATCGTCACCGTTTTGAGGAGCATACAGCCAATGTGGGAGTCTCAACATTCGGGCAATTTGGGTGGTACGTGGTAACATGAGATATCCTTTGTTGTGCGATGTCGGCATTATACCAGCCATGAGGACTACGGTGCACCAGCAACATCAACATGCAGTGACAAATTACTACCAACGCACCACCCGGTGGTTTTTGCGCTTTGGTCAGACCCGCCAGACGGGCTCGATGCATCGTGCCCTCACTCTGCCAAGCATTGATACCGAATCCCCTACAGATACGATTCATGCGCTCATTGCCCACGAGCTCCGTACACTTGCGCGCGGGAGTGTGGTAGTTGATTTGGGGTGTGGGGTGGGGTCCGCCATTCAATATATGCGCCAACGCTACCCTGAATGGGGGCTGCTTTGGGGGATAACACTGAGTCATGACCAAGCCCGCCGCGCCCACGATCATGGTCTGTGCGTGATCCAAGGCTCATTTCATCGATTGCCCGTAATGGCAGACGGTGCCGATGCGGCATGGGCGATTGAGTCGCTGATTCATAGTGACCAGCCCATTGCGTTTTTTGCAGAGGTTGGACGCTATTTGCGCATCGGGGGTATACTAATAATCTGTGATGACATGGCACGAAACGTTACGTACGATCCGATGATGCGCCTTTTTCAACAGGGGTGGTTAGCACCAAATTTGGTGTCACCTGAAGTGCATCAACGCCACGCCGAAGCGGCGGGATTTCGCTTGCGGACAATCAATAATTTAACGTCAGGGATTCACCTCAGAGCATTGCCGCACTGGCTGGCGAGCTTGATTGGCTGGTGTCGTCCGTTGTGGCAATGGAGCACGCTCCTGAGTTCAATGGTGGGGAGTATGGCGCTCCAACAATGCCTCGCAGATGGGTCGATTCGTTACATGATGATGGTATTTGAAAAACATGAGTAAACCAATTTTATTAGTGGCTGGGGGCACACGCGGTGATGTCCAGCCGTATATGGCACTCGCACTCGGGTTACGCCAACAAGGGTATGGTGTGACCATGGCGACAAGTGCACGCTGGACACCTTGGGTGAATCATTTTGGCGTGCCGCTGTTGACATTGCCTCCTGACCCTACTGAATTACTGCTCACTGCGGAATACAAGGCAGCGCTTAGTGTACATGCCGGGGTAGGGGCTGGGTTAATCGCGACGTGGCGCTATTTGCAGGCGGCCCGCCCGATGATGAGTGAGTTGTTGATGTATGGCCAGCGTGCCACATTTGCCAAATCAGTGGTGGTGGCTGGGCTTGCGACGCAATGGGTCGCCCATGCCAATAAGCAACAAACACAAGTCATTTGGGGGTTGTTGCAACCACTGATTCCTACCGCTGGATTTGCATCACCGCTGTGGCCGACGACGCGTATCCCCGTACAATGGAACCGCATGTCACACCGTATTATGAACCGCATGCTCTGGTGGCCGTGGCAAGTCAACGGCGGTGGGGTATGGGGTGGGCTGACCCATCTCACTCGCCAGCCAGTGTTGATTGCCGCCTCACCGGCATTGTTACCGCTCTGGCCAGACAAAGCCCCGCATCATGTCGTCACCGGCGTATGGCAGATGCCGGTACACCCAGCAGTACCTGCTACCGTCCAGCAATTCATTGATGATGACGCCCCATTTGTGGTTGCAACGTTTGGGTCTCCGGCCGCCAACGAATCTGCCGATCTCTACCAAATGGTGGTGGCGGCGGCGGCGCGCGTGGGCGTGCGGTTGTTACTCCAAGTGCCCGCACACCTTACTTCATTCCCCATCAGTGACCAGTTGTTGGTCACTCACGCTGATTTGCCCCACCAAGTCGTGTTTGAGCGTGCCGTTGCCGTGATTCATCACGGTGGTGCTGGGACGTTTACCACTGCAGCGAGCTGTGGTGTGCCGTCGGTGATTGTGCCACGTGCCGTAGATCAACGCTTCTGGGCGCAACAAGCTGAGCGCTTATATATCGCTCCCCCAGCCATTGCGCGCCAGGCAATGACAACCGATTTATTGGCGGCGCGCATCAAAGACGTCATCACACAACTCGAATACCGCCAAGCAGCGCGCAGTGTGGCTCGCCAAATGACGGATGAACAAGGGATTTCCCATGCTATTCAGGTATTGGCACCATATACAGGAACGGTTTAAATGACACAAGAGTTCCAACGCTATCGTGAATTGCTCCAGACTTATTTTTGGCCGCAACGGGTGCAAGTTGGGTTGTTGATTGGGCTGATTTTGCTCGACAA
>DBCF01000078.1:5219-6513 GCA_002292925.1 Roseiflexaceae bacterium UBA965
CTGCCCGCATGGCAGCCACCTATGTCGGCGAAACCGCCGGTTGGCGAGCCGCCAATCGTTTGCGGGCCGACCTCGCCCGTCACACCATTGCCCTTGACATGTCGTATCACAAACAACAAACCCCCGGTATCATGATCGAACGCATCGATGGTGACGTGGCTAGTCTCAACCGCTTCTTTTCACAGATGGTCCTGCAAATTGGTGGTAGCCTAATTTTGTTGCTTTCTACTGTTGGGGTGCTGTTTTATTACAACTGGAAGTTGGGTGTGATGATGCTGTTGTTCATCATCTGCTCGGCGGTGATTTTGACCTCACTCCGCAATGTGGCCGTGCCCTATTGGGAAGCAGGGCGTGAAGCTGCCGCCCAGCTCTTTAGCTTTCTCGAAGAACGCCTCGCTGGCATCGAAGACATCCGCGGGCTTGGCTCGAGTGCCCACGTACTCCGGCGCCTCGATGTCTTGATGGCCACCAAAAACCGCTATGACATCCAAGGGCGACTCTATGGTGGTGTGACCTGGATTGTGCCCCTTGCGTTGGCTGCCATCTTGACGATTTTGATCCTTGGCTTTGGCTCGTGGCTCTATCTTGATGGCCAAATTTCGATTGGGTTAATTGTGATGACCCTTTTGTATGGCGAAATGGTCGTTTGGCCGATTCGGACCATCGCCCAAGAAATCGACCAACTCCAACAAGCCTCGGCTGGGATTTTGCGTGTCGTCGACCTGATGGCCCAAAAATCACGTTTGGTCGATGGCACGCACGCACTTGATTCCGTCGTGCCGGCAGTCACCTTTGACCATGTCACTTTTGCCTACCCCGATGGTGAAACTGTCGAAGCGCCGGTGCTCACTGACGTCTCATTTCACATCCCGGCTGGTGCGGTGGTTGGTTTGCTCGGACGCACGGGGAGCGGCAAAAGCACGCTCATCCGCCTGTTGTTCCGTTTGTATGACGTAACGAGTGGCTCCATCAAAATCGGCGACCACGCCCTGCCAGAGTATCAGCTAGCCTCGCTCCGATCCCGCGTCGGCTTAGTCACCCAAGACGTGCAATTGTTTTATGCAACCGTACGCGATAATCTGACGTTTTTTAATCGCGACATTAGTGATGACAAGCTGATTGATGCCTTGCACACCCTCGGGCTCGAACGCTGGTTGTCGCAACAACCCCAAGGGCTCGACACCGTGTTGGCCGCTAACGGCGCCGTATCTGCCGGTGAAGCGCAATTGATTGCCTTGGCGCGGGTCTATCTCAAGCAACCCCAAGTGATTATTTTGGACGAAGCGTCGGCCCG
>DBCF01000299.1:0-4164 GCA_002292925.1 Roseiflexaceae bacterium UBA965
CACTTGAATTGACAATCCGCCATTAATAAAATGTTGACAATTAAAAAAATATAAAAACGAATAAATACAGAGTATCAGTAAATATATTTATCCATTGAAAAATAAAATACCCGTATATTATTTATTCATGAATATCAATATTATTTGAGGAAGTAATAAAAATAGCGCTGGTTATTGAGATTTTGTTTATTAGTATCGTGAGAAAAACAACAAATTTGATAAAAAACAACAAAAAATAATGTAATGAAATTGTAATCCCTCTCTGTATTACATTGCAATACAGAGAGGGATTTTGCTAAAAATTATGTTAATAATTAGCGGGCATAGGCGGCGGCCACCCCGCCATCAACGGTCAGCATGCCACCGGTGGTACGGCTTGCCCGGGGGCCCGCAAAGAAGCTGACGGCTTCGGCGATGTCTTCGGGGCGCACGTTGATTTTGAGGACGGTGCGGGCTTTGTAGAAATCTTCGAGCTCTTCGGGTTTGATGCCATAGCCGGCGGCTCGGGCAGCCCGCCAGCCGGCATCCCAAATGCCACTGCCTTCGAGGACGGCGTCGGGGAGTACGGTGTTGACACGGATGCCAAGTGCACCGCCTTCTTCGGCGAGACAACGAGCCATGTGGAGCTCGGCGGCTTTGGCGGCGCTATAGGCCACGTTGCCCTTGCTAGCCATGACGCTGTTTTTGCTGGCGATGACGATGAGTGAGCCGCCGATTTTTTGTTGTTGCCAGATCTTGAAGGCCTCGCGTGAGATCAGGAAGTAGCCTTTGCCCAGCACATTGAGCATTTTGTCCCAGTCGGCCACGGTGGTCTCGGTGACGGGTTTGGCGATGGCAAAGCCGGCGTTGTTGACGACGATGTCGACGCCCCCAAAGGCGCGCACCACGTGGTGCATAGCGGCGATTACGGCCTCTTCGCTAGTGACATCGCAGTGCACGGCGATGGCGCGGCGCATTTTGTAGGTGTCGTTGAGCTCTTTGGCGACTGCTTCGGCTCCGGCGATATTAATGTCAAAAATCGCAATATGGGCGCCATCTGCGGCTAAGCGGCGGGCAGTGGCCCGGCCGATGCCACTGGCGGCCCCAGTAACAATTGCCACTTTACCCGCCAATTCACGGGGGGCCGGTTTCAGTTTTAATTTGTACTGCTCGAGTGGCCAATACTCGATGGCAAAGGCCTCGGCCGCACTAAGGCTGGTGTACTCACCTACGGCCATGCTGCCGCCAATCACGGCGATGGCGCGGTGGTAGAGCTGATTGCTGACATCGGCGGCTTGGGCGTCGGCGCCGGCGGTTACCACCCCCAACCCGGGGATGAGGATGATACGCGGGTAGGGGTTCATTATCACGTCGTCGGCCACTTTGTGGGCCTCGAAGTAGGCCCGGTAGTCGGTGGCGTATTGGGCCACGCCGGTAGTGACGGCTTTTATGAGCGCATCATTACCTTGGCTCGGTTGCCAATCGACAAACAACGGTAAGCGTTTGGTGTGCACCAAGTGGTCGGGGCAGGCGGCGCCCACTTGGGTGAATTGAGCGGCGCCTTCGCTCCCAATGAATGCGAGGGCAGTAGGATCACTGTCGATCTGCAAAATCTGACTGCCTTGTTGGCTCAAGGCACCGCGCAACGTGGGCAGAATAGCGTTCCAGGTAGCAGTTTGGCTGGCCTCATCGAGGGCGGGCACCGCGGCACCGGCAAAAATCCGGCGGCCGTTGCGGGTCTGGGTGATGAACTCTTCGGCTTCGCCAATCACTTTGATGCTCTGGGCATAACAATCAGCACTACTATCGGCCCACACAGTCACGCCGTGTTTGCCCATCACCACCAGGTCGGCAGCTGGGTTGTCACGCACCCCTTCGCCGATTTGTTTGCTCAGGGTAAAGCCAGGCCGAATATAGTCGACCCATACCATGCGCTTGCCCCACAAGCGCTCACACAGGGCGCGGCCATCGGCGGCACAGGCCAGGCTGATGACGGCGTCGGGGTGTGTGTGGTCGACGTGCGCGGCAGGGATAAAGGCATGCAAAAGCGTTTCGATTGATTGGCGGGGACGGTCTGGTAAAAACACACTGCGGTTGAGGTAGGCTACCATCGCTTCGTCGCTCATTTCGTCACGGGCCATCAACGGGGCAATATCGGGCATGCGCAAGGCGGCAAAGCCTGATTCGCCGATGCTGGCGACGTCGCTGCCCGAGCCTTTGACCCAGAGGACTTGGACGGGGCGCCCGGCATGATCGACTTCCATGGTTTTGGCGCTGGTGTTGCCTCCATAAATGTTGACCACAGTGCGGTCGCTTCCCAGCAGCCGGCTACGATAGACCAGTCCATCAAGGGCCGCCATGGCCGTGGCGTCAGCGGCGTTCCAACGAAATTGTGGCATGAAGATACTCCTCGTGTAATCCGATTGCTAGCACTATACCATTATCGCTTTGGCTTTGGCGATGGTTACGATAGCGCAATCCGTTGTGATTTCGTAATAATCAGGTGATGAGTCGTTCGGTATGAGCCCGAACCCAATGGGTGAGTAGCGGCAAATCAACAGGGGTGGTCATATCGATATGATAGGTGGGGGCATCAATGGTCAGGTAGCCAAAATCATCAATGAGTGACGGGTTTTGGCGGAGCTGATCAATATAGGTCTGGTCATCATGGATGTGGGCTCGCCACGGTTGCTGGTGTAGGCGGGTGGTGATGCGCTGGAGCGCAGTGCTGGCATCAATATGACAACTGACTACCACGATGCGCGCGCAAGCCTGCCAATCAGGCAGGATTGTGTGCCACACCGGGTGCTGGAAGGCGGCTTCGCAAATCACCGCACTCCCATGATGCAATAAATGAGTCACGCTGGTCTGAAACAATTGATTGACCCTGTTATGATCCAATGCCTGCGTATTCCCCAATACCAGCCCAGCCCGGATGGCATCACGGCTAATCAATGGGCAGGGGAGTGCGGCACTCAGTTGCAGTGCCAGGGTACTTTTGCCGGCGCCAGGGGGACCAGTGACGATGATGAGGGTGGGCAGGTGTGTCATGCAGGTATGATAGCATGGGGACGTAGTACAATGAAGCTGTCACTCAGAGAGGAGCATATTGATGTTACATTATCGCCCGATGCCTACGTATCTTTTGCAACAACCACCCCCTGCGCTTGTTGCTACAACGTATGAAGCCCGGATTGCTGCCCTCAAAGCAGCCGCAGGATGTGATTGGGTCGTCGTCTATGGCGACCGCGAACACGTCGCCGACATCACCTTTTTAAGTAATTTCGATACCCGCTTCGAAGAAGCCATCCTCGTACTCGGCCCCAAAAACGCCGTGATTGTGGGCAATGAAGGGCTTGGCTATGTGCCGATGCTCGGCACCAGCTACGACGTGCATTTGAGTCAGAGTTTGGGATTGATGGGCCAAGACCGTAGCCGCTTCCCCCGTTTGAGTGCCGTGTTGCGCACCATCGGGTTGGCCGCCGGTCAAAAAATCGGTGTGGTGGGCTGGAAGTACCTCGAACCCAACGAACAAGACGATGATCAGCCGGCCTACGTACCCGCCATGCTCCTCAGCGCCATCAAGGCGGCCTGTGATGGTGTATGTACCTTGCGTGATGTGACGCATTGTATGAGCCATCCGGTGCACGGCTTGCGTTCACAAAACGACGCCCCCCAAATCGCCTTGTTTAGTTGGGGTGCCCAACGGGCGGCCTTGGCCGTCGATCGGGTGGTGCGGGGTACGCGGGCGGGTATGAGCGAATACCAGGCAGCAGCGCTGATGCAATACGAAGGCGATCCATTGTCGTGCCACGTGATGATGTCGGGCGACCAAACGCAGGTATTGGGGCTCCGTTCACCGAGTGCACGGTTGCTCCAAGCCAATGATGCGGTGACATCGGCGGTAGGCTTTCGTGGTGGCTTGTGTTGTCGGGCGGGTGTGCTCGCTAATCAGGTGGCGCCGAGCTATCTCAGCGACTATGTCGATACCTACATGCAAACCCAAGTGCTGTGGTACGAATCATTGAAGATTGGCATGAGCGGTGGTGAAATCCACAAGCGAGTGATGCAACGGTTGGCGCATGCCCCATTTAAGCCGTCACTCAACCCGGGTCATTTGGGAAGCATCGACGAGTGGAGCCACACCCCGATTCGCCCAGATTCGGATGATCCGATTCGGTCGGG
>DBCF01000299.1:4251-4773 GCA_002292925.1 Roseiflexaceae bacterium UBA965
GCTGACGCCAATTTGCGAGCACAACTTGCTAGTCACTCACCCGAGTTGTGGCAGGTCATCAAGGCGCGCCGTGATTATATGCGCACGGCCTTGGGGATTGTGTTGCCCGAAGAAGTGTTGCCGTTGTCGCTGGCCAATGCCCGCTATGCCCCAGCCTGGTTGCAACCAGACATGGTGTGGGTCAACGAATAACCCTTGAGTGAATTGATTGTCATAACGGTGAATTGACGCATATACACGCCAGCGTCAGGACTGATTATTCATCATCCGAATCATGATGCGAGTCTGTGTCGCTGAATAGGCCATAAAACTGATGTATTATGCGCTGAATTCAGGTCACTGATTCGCATTATTGGTTGTTTCGTCACCGGTATGTATGTTGTGATTTTGATGAAAATAGTACCAGCCGCGGGGTGAATCGAGGTAGTATGCAGTTTGTGGTGCGGGTTGCCCAAAAAAACGATGAAGAATCACTGTGGCAAATGCTCTATTATGCGGCCCGTATGGCCGAAGATGGTGCGC
>DBCF01000021.1 GCA_002292925.1 Roseiflexaceae bacterium UBA965
TGTAGCAGTAGAGCCGCAGCCTGCTGCGGCTACGCAGAGACGCAGCCTGCTGCGGCTACGCAGATGTGGGGATTTCGCAGAGACGCAGCCTGCTGCAGCTACGCATAAACCGATTGTTAATGATAGACTCATATGGCATTGGTAGAATCATTACAAATCGTTTGTTAGAGAGAAGCGACATTATTACTATGCGCGATATTTTGCAGTTACGTTTGCCTATCTGGTTTGTCATGCCGTTGTTGATGCTCACGAGTATCGTCATGCTCGGGGCAGGGTATTTGGTGGCACATCAACTGAGCACACCCTGTTCGTTGACCGCCGCCGAATGTAATAAATTGACGCGGTTATACACGGCGTGGGACATCGTCAGCCAGAATTATGTCGACCCCAAATCCGTCGACACCGACGCCATGATTGATGGGGCGATTAGTGGCATGGTTGACAGTGTGGGTGACCGTGGCCATAGTCGCTATATCTCGCCCAAAGATGCCGCCGCCGAACGTGAAGCGCTCGAAGGGAGCTTCGAAGGAATTGGCGCTTATTTGCGTGAACGAGACGGTTTTGTGATTATTGCAGCACCCATCGAAGGTTCCCCTGCGGCTGCCGCTGGGATTTTGCCGGGCGACCGCGTCACTAAAGTCGACGGTGTCGATATGCGCACCGCCACTATTACCGAGCTCCAACGCAAAGTACGTGGTCCAAGTGGTACCCAAGTGGTCCTCGACATCACCCACGAAGACGGCACGACCATGACGGTTACGATTACGCGCGCCACCATCGACATCCCCAGCGTGACCTGGAAGATGTTGCCGGGGGGCGTAGCCCACATCCACCTCAATCAGTTTTCGGCCAAGGCGAGTGGCGACATGCAAACCGCCCTCACCGAAATCAAGGCAGCCAACGCCCAATCCATCGTGCTTGATTTGCGCAACAACCCCGGTGGCTATGTCGATCAATTGATGAATGTCGCCGGGCAATTTTTACCAGCCGACACCACCGTTTTGATTGAATCTACCCGTGACGGTACCCAAACACCCTACAAAACCGAAGGTACCGGGCTAGCCCTCGACATCCCAATGATGGTACTCATCAACAACAATAGTGCCAGTGCCGCCGAGATTTTGGCTGGTGCGTTGCAATCGGCCAAACGTAGCGTGATTATCGGCGAAGCGACCTTTGGGACGGCAACCGTACTGCGCTCTTACCCCCTCGATGCCGGCGCCGAAATCCGCCTCGGCACCAGTCAATGGCTGACCCCTGAAGGCAAAGAAGTACGGGGCAAAGGGATTAGCCCCGATATCGAGGTACCGCTCCGCAATTTGTCAAGTATTTTGACCCCCAGCGCTGCAGCCAAACTGAGCCAAGCTGATTTGCTTACCAGCGCCGATGTTCAACTCGTGCGCGCATTGCAAGAATTGGGCCTCAAATAAACACATCCCCCACGGACGCCGGTGTGGCGTCCGTGGGGGATGTGTTTTTTCGTCTACATGAATTGCGTCCAGATGGCTTCGACTATCAAGCCCAGCAAAAAGAGCAACCCAAAGGTGCGGGTATGCACGAAGGCATAAGGGGCGTACCACAACGGCCAGACATCGGGGGGGTAGTCGGCAGGTGGTGCATCGGGGCGGATGGTGGTGAAAATCTTGATGGCCGCCCAGGCAGTGGGCAACGCCAGCGCCACAATGGCCAGCCACGGCGTAAAGACCCCCGTGACAATCAACCACGCCACAATGGCGTATTCGGCCACAAACAGAGCGATGGCCACATAGCGCGCCAGTACATCACCCAACAATACGGGCAAGGTACGGATTTTGCTGATGCGATCGGCGGGCATTTTGTCGATATGTTTGCCAAACAACACGGTGGTAGCAGCCAAGGTTTGTGGCAAACTAATCAGCACTGCGGCCCACGACCATTGCCCGGTAATCACAAAATAGCCACCGCCCACCATCAACGGTCCCCATACCAGCAACACGGCAATTTCGCCCATGCCGATGTATTTGAGGGGCCAGGTATAAAAAATCACGAAACCGGCGCCAACGAGTAGCAATTCGAGTGCCAACGTGCCCCGCAGATAAACCAAATAAACCCCAGGAATCAACGCCAAGGCGCCAGTGACGGCGATATAGAGCAACAGTCCCCGTTGGTTGAGCAGGCCGTGTACGAGGGGTTGTGGGCCGTATTGGGCACGGAAGTAGTTGTTGTGGTCGACTCCTGAACGATAATCCATCAAGTCGTTAATCAGATTGTTGGCGGCGTGGGCCATCGTCAAGCCCACGAACAAGCAGAGCCACAAGGTCAAATCAAACATGCCATCATGCCAAGCCCACACACCGGCGATCATCGCCGATGTACCCGTCATCACCAACACGGCGGCGCGTGATGCCACCAACCAGCGCGAGATGATGTCGAGCCCTTGCCATTCTGCGAGGCTCAAACGCGGAATGGTGCGCAAGGCTTTGCCCCACATTGCAATCATCTACGTTCCTTTCTATTGCGCACCCATACTGATTGGGTCGCATCACTTAGTCACATTGCGTAGCCGGCAAATAACGACACTGGATAATTTCGCTCAGCAACGCCACACTCAGTAGCACACCGCCACTTGCAAGGATGATGGCAATCAGCCAATGCCAGACCGCAAGGCGCTGGCCATGGCGCAACGGCCACAACGCCAGCCCACTACTCGCACACATCCAAGCGATTCCCATAGCGAGCACCCAGATTTCGTGGGGGCTGGTATGCCCCGTAGGTCGCAACCATTGCATAAATTGGGGCTGTTGACTCACTACCAGCTGATTGACAACCACAAAGGGGATGTTGCTTGTAAGTGCCCCAATGGCATACCAACCAACAGCCAAACGCATGACTGACTCCGATATTTGCAGGGATTTATGTATCGTATATTGTCGCACACAATCGACACTGTTACAATAGTTTTGTGATGATTTACACAAAGGCACATTACAATGATGCGTAGACGTTTTTGGCGCTTATATTTCACGCTCTTGGGCATTGTTGTGCATATTTTTATCTACGACATTTTGTTGGGGCGGTGGTTTGGGGGCAGCACGATTCGGCGTTGGGTGCGCTTAGCACGGCGCTTCCGGCGGCTGGCGATTGACCTCGGCGGCGTACCAATCAAACTAGGACAGTTTCTCAGTGTACGGGTCGATGTATTGCCGGCACCGGTTACCGCCATCCTCGCCGATTTACGTGACCAGGTGCCGCCCGTCGATTTCGCCCAAATCATCCCCGTATTTACGGCGGCATGGGGGCAGCCCTATGACCAGGTAATGGCTGATTTTGAGAGCACACCGGTGGCGGCGGCATCGCTAGGGCAAGTCTACAAGGCACGCCGGCGTGATGATCAGCGCGTAGTGGCAATCAAGGTATTGCGCCCAGGCATCCACACCGTGATTGCTACCGATTTGGCGGCAGTGCAGGCGATTGTGCGCTTAATCAAAAATTACCCGTTGATTCGTCAGCGCGTCGATTTGCAACGAATTTTCGATGAATTCGCCTTGGTCTTACGCCAAGAGTTGGATTATCGCATCGAGGCCAACAACAACGCCACCTTGGCGGGATTCCTCGACCAAATGCCCCGGGTAGCATTGCCCGTCATCCACCCCGATTTGTCGAATCGCAACGTACTGGTAATGGACTGGGTCGAGGGCATTAGCCCAGACGCCGGTGATGCGCTGACGGCGGCCGGGATTGACCGCAAGGCGGTGGCAGCCCAATTACTCGACATTTTTTTCACACAATGCTTTGTGCATGGCACCTTCCACGCTGACCCGCACCCGGGCAATTTGTTGATTGTGCCCAAGGGTAATGGTGATTGGACGCTGACGCTCCTTGACCTCGGGGCGGTGGCGCATGTACCGGCCCCATTACAAAAACATTTACGGGCGGGGGTGATTGCCATGGTAGGCAACGATGTGCCCCGCTTGATCCAAGCCTTTGACGATTTGGGGATGATTTTGCCTGATGCCGATCACGACGACATCCAGCGTGTGTTACGGCGAGTGCTAGCCGATGTATTTGACCGGAGCATCGCCGATTTACGCACCATTGACGTCAAAAGCATTGCCTATGACACCCGTGATGTGATGCTGACCTTGCCCTTCCAATTACCCCAAGACGTGGTCTATCTCGGACGAGCCTTGGGATTGTTGAGTGGGGTAGTGACGATGCTCGACCCCGAAATTAATTTCTTTCGGGCGGCACAACCGTTGGCGCAACGTTGGTTAAAGGATGGCCAAGGGTCGTTGCTTGATGGGGCCATCAAGCTGGGGCGGCAGTTGATTGGGCTACCACAGCGCCTCGACGGGGTGCTCAACCAACTCGAGCAAGGGCAGTTGCGGGTCGACATGCGCCGTCTCGAACGCCAGCTTCAGCGCATGGAAGCGACACAGCGCCGCCGTGATTTGGTGATTGGAGCGTTGGTGCTGGTAGTGGGGTATTTTGTGTGGCGGTAGTTCTCGCAGGACTGTTGGATTGTTCGAAGACATGCCTCGAACTTGTGCTTATTGGCAGAGCGACATGACGCAGCACTAGGTTGGTGGTATCGGGAAATTTTCATTGAGGAACAGCTCGGCTTTGGCTATTTTGGCGTGATGTTTGGTCATATCGGTTGATTTCAAAAGCATCCCCATGCGTGAATTCGCCGCAATTGTGGCGCTGTTTTTGTGCAAAAATCGCCAAAACAACCCATCCCAAATCTCGCACCATGGGTCGTTTTTGGTATAATCACTCATTTTGAAAATGTAATTTGACGCAGAAATATAGGGCTTGGTGGTAATCAAGCCCCCAGCGGTAAGGGGACCGTGACGTTTTTGGGCAGCTTCTGTCTATTTTCGCTATCAAATGTCCATTTATCATGGAGTGGTTTGCCCTTTTGATCGACCAAAATATGCAAGCGCTTGCGTTGCTCAATATAAAAAGGGGTCATAAAATATTTACGGTTTTGAAAGTATTCATTGTATATTTCTGGTGGAGTCAAAAACCCCGGATTGGGAATAAATTCGAGTGCAATCAGCGCATCTTGGCAATGTTTTTTTATGCGTTTCTCAAGTAAAAAATCTTTTGGTTCATACAATACCTACGCCAAAATCCCACCC
>DBCF01000138.1 GCA_002292925.1 Roseiflexaceae bacterium UBA965
GACCAAGAAGTGCTGTGGGACGTAGCCTGTATGGCGGCGTTTGAGCAACCCTTTGACCAGATGGCCGACCGCATGGTCAACACCTTTTCGGGTGGTGAACAAAAACGCATCGTGCTCGAAGTGTTGTTACGTGGCCCCGACGAAGTATTGCTCCTCGACGAACCAGACAACTACCTCGACGTGCCGGGCAAACGCTGGCTCGAAGAACAAATCATTGCCAGCCGCAAAACGATTTTGTTTATTAGCCACGACCGCGAATTACTCGCCCGCTCGGCAAATCGCATTATCACCTTTGAATATGGCAAAAAAGGCAATACGGTGTGGGTCCATGGCGAAGGCTTTGCCACCTGGAATGACGCTCGCCAAGCCCGCCACGAACGCTTTGCTGAGTTGTTGTTGCGCTGGAATCAAGAGCACGAGCGCTTGATTGAGCTGGTCAAAACCCTCGCTATCCAAGCCAAAAGCAGTCACGCCATGGCCCCCAAATACCGTGCCATGCAGACCCGCCTCAAGCGCTATGAAGACGATGGTCCGCCCGAATCACCACCCGTCGTCCAAAACATCAAAGTGCGCTTGCGCGGTGGCCGTACCGGCGTCCAAGCGGTGATTACCAAAGGCTTGGTCATCGAAAACCTGACCAAGCCGTTTGACCTCGAGCTCGACTTTGGTGATCGCGTCGCCATCCTCGGTGGCAATGGCACCGGCAAATCGCACTTTTTGCGCTTGTTGGCCGGTGATCCATCGGTGCACCATCAAGGGTCGTGGCGGCTGGGTTCACGGGTGGTGCCGGGATTTTTTGCCCAAACGCATGCTCATCCCGAGTTTGTCGGCAAAACCCTGCTCGAGATCTTGTGGGAGCACAAATCACTCAATTTGGCAGCCGCCATGAGTGTGTTGCGGCGCTACGAATTGACTGGGCAATCCGAGCAACGCTTTGAAACGCTGTCGGGTGGCCAACAAGCCCGCTTCCAGATTTTGTTGCTTGAGCTCGATGGCGCCACCCTGTTGCTCCTCGACGAGCCCACCGACAATCTTGACTTGGCGAGTGCCGAAGCTCTCGAATACGGCTTGAGCCTGTTTGAAGGTACTGTCGTCGCCGTCACCCACGACCGCTGGTTCTCACGAGGCTTTGATCGCTTTGTGGTCTTTGGTCGCGATCAACGCGTCTATGAGAGTAGCGAACCGGTGTGGGAAAAGTGGTAGTCGTGTCGGTATGACCTGGAATAGCGGCGGTGAGGGCACGACGCCCTCACCGCTTCTTTGTACACGTGCTGCGTTACCGACCATACCAAAATGCGGCCATTTCCCAAATTATTGGCACACCAGCGATAATCATAAAAGGAAATGTGATACCCAACGATGACGTGAGATAGATTGATGGGTTGGCATCAGGGAAGGTGTTCCGCACTGCGGCCGGGGCGTCGATATAGCTCGCAGATGCGGCTACTACACCCAGCACAAATACCGAACCCTGCGGGAGCCCAACCCAGGTGGCGAGCCCGGTGACGAGGAATCCATGAATCATCGGTACGGTAATCCCAAAAATAAGCATGCGCCCGCTGACTTTGGCGAATTCTTTGAGGTGCCGTCCGGCAGTCATCCCCATTTCCAAGAGGAAAATCACCAGCACTCCCCGGAAGAGATCAACAAAAAACGGCTCGATTTTGGTGAAATTTTTCTCACCCGAAATCGCCCCGATGATTAGCCCACCTACGAGCAGTATCAACCCCCGCGAACGTAATGTTTCGCTCAAAATCGTGCCAAGTGCGATGTTTTGGGTATTGTTGGCACGGGCCAAGGCGATCCGACCATAAAAGAGTGCCACAAAAATCCCCAATTCAAGCAGTGCAACCAGCCCCGTAACATACCCTTCCATTGGCGTACCAGCACCGTCACCATAGGAACGGGCCACAACAAATGTGACTGCAGACACTGAACCGTACAGCGCAGCTACCGCCGCAGCATTGATAATGCTGAGTTTGATGATATAGCGGGCCACTAAAAACGAACTCAGTGGTGCCAGCAAAATAATCAATGCCGTTACGCCAAGTGCCCCACCAATCGTGCTGAGGTCAGCAAGTGCTAATTCACGTCCCCCTTGGAGCCCCACCGAAAAAAGCAAAAAGATCGAAAAAATTCGAATGACTGGCTCGGGGATCTCTAAATCAGAACGAATAATCGTCGCAAAAATACCAAGCAGAAAGGCAAGCGTAATCGGAGAAACCAGATTCTCGATGAGAATGTTGTTCATGGAATACTTTCTAATTGTGTGCACGTGATGTGGTTTTTGACATAATCTCACACTTTTTCAACGAATTCCTCCGCAAATGCGGGCTCTCTGCTGGTTCAGTATCGAGGTGTGTCATGCCATGTGAAAAATAGTATCAGTTTTGATATAATCTGAAAAATATATGAATAATGAATTACCGTTCATTTATATAGAATGGTTTGGGTTGTATGTTGAACTATCATCACTTGCGGTATTTTTGGATTGTGGCACACGACGGCAATCTGACACGGGCGGCCAAAAACCACAATATTGCCCAATCGGCGTTATCGATGCAGATTCATGCATTAGAGGAATATTTTGGTCAGCCATTATTTGTACGCCAAGGTCGGCAACTGGTGTTGACAGAAGCGGGTCATATGGCCTTAGAATTCGCCGACGCCATATTTGCCAAAGGTGCTGAACTACAGGGGACAATGAATGCGTTGGGGGCACCGCGGCAAAACGTGTTGCGAGTTGGATCATTGGCGACCTTGTCGCGTAATCTACAAATGGCGTTTTTGCGACCGGCAATGAGCGAAACTGCAAGTGGAATCGTGATTCGTTCTGGTCGCATGGATGAATTACTCAACGATTTAGCAAATTATGCCCTTGACGTCGTACTTGCCAATGTGATGCCCGTGAGTATGAGCATGCGCCATGTTGTGGTGCATACAATTGCCCAACAATCGGTGAGCCTGATTGGGCATCCACAGCCGTCACGGCACCATTTATCATTAGCAGAGGTATTGCGTACCGAGCCGTTGGTCGTACCTGCCCACCCGTCGAGTATTCGCACTGAATTTGATGCATTTGTGCATCGCATGCAAATCAACCCGCAGATTGTCGCCGAAGTCGATGATATGGCGATGCTCCGCTTACTTGCCCGCGAACATGCTGGCTTGGCTGTCATCCCACCGATTGTGGTCAAAGATGAATTAGAGAGTGGCATGCTCATCGAAGTCGCGCAGCTTCCAGGTTTGATGGAGACATTTTTTGCCCTAACGTTACAACGCGCATTCCCACATCCGATACTCCAACGCCTGTTTGACAATAGCATGTGAATTATGTGGCAGGATGCTGAGTAAGATAAAATGATGCAAATAACATAATCTTTTTTCAATCAGCATGGAGCACTTGTAACGATACACGAGAAGCAATCAGTGATTGGCCCTGTGCTTTATTTTGCGTTGGGTTTGAACGCAACGCCGCTTACAACGTGATATCTGTACGGGCGTATAAGGGGGTATCGCTGGTTTGTATGAATATTACGATTTGCTTACATATAATTATGTATATAATTAAACCTATAATTTAAATAGTTAAAAATGTTATTTTTTCAAAAAAATAACAACAAAAATAATAAAAAATAGAATTTATTACAATAAATACGCTAAAAACAAAATTACATAGTATAGTAAAAGGGGTATAATTATTTGCAAATTATAAGTAAACTAAGTAAAATGCAGACGATGATGATGGTGATGAGATACAAAACGAATGAATAATAAAATTATGTTGTTGTGGGTGGGGATGATTGCATTTGTAAGTGTTTTTGCTATGCAACTCGGTGCAAGTCAGGCTGCCGCAGCAAATCCAACCACCACTGTAATAGCCAATCTGCGTGGGCCAAGGGCATTAACGCCGACTCAAACAGGTGTGCCTACCACGAGTAATCCAACCAGCAATGGGACAAAGGGTGGTCGAATATATTCAAATACCTCATTTGAAAATTCCGATTTTGCCTGTTTTACCTTGCCAAGTGGGTGGGCATATATTGATGCCAACAAAATGCGTGGTTGGAAGACGGCACACTCACCAATTAGTGAGACGAATTGTTCTCCCAATGCGAGTAGTGTGCGCGTCATGGAAATCCAGAAATCGGGGCTACAAAACACAAATGCCTATGACGGCAGCAAATATGCCGAGCTGAATGCCAATGAATTTTCATTTATTTATCAGCCGATGTGTGTGGCAAATAACGACGTGATTGATTTTACCTTCTATCACAAGGGGATTAACGCAAATCGTGCCGATATTGCCGCCTTCAGGTTCGGTATTCCGAGTGGCTTGCCCGCTGGTTCGGTTGCTGCAGACAGCTATAATCGCCCGATTATGTATGCCAAAACGACTGCCAGTGCAGGAAGTCCTAATGCGACGTCAGCAGCCTATACAGGATTTACCTTTGGGGGGACAACTTATACGACTCCTAGTGGCACTACGAATGCAGCTGCATCGGTGGTGACCGCATGGGGGAGGTATAGTGGATCACATACACTGCCGGGCACTGGCTGGAGTGGGGTGCGTAACTTGGGATTTGTCGCCATCGATGGCCCGAGCCCGACTGGTGGTAATTTTCTTGATGCGATTACCGTCGGTCTTGCCCCCTTCATCGATATGGGTTCTTCGCGCGATCGTACTGCCATTGAAGGCAGTAGCCCTACCGCCCTCAACATCCGCATCAATGGTCGAGTGACTGCCAATACCAAAATCGCCTTGCGCCGCAACCCACTCAACCCTGGGCCTGCCACGAGTGATAGTGACTTCACTATAGGCACGATTTCAGCCGGTGCCTTTGGCAATACCACCTTTACCCACACCACCGGCTCTGACGTCTGGTTAATTAGCGTCCCTGCCGGTGATTATGATGGTGGCTTGGTGGCTGCCAATAATGTTGGCGGCTTAACAGTGCCCCTCAACTTCATCTATGACCAGGCGCCCGAAAGCACCGAATGGGCCTACTTTGAACTTGCCCTCCCCACCAAAGAAGGCTCCAGTCCCTACTTTGATAGTAACTATGCCGTCACTAGCGGTAATTGGGATTTATCTGATCCGTTGTGTGATAACTCATTCAAAAACGGTGTGGTCTATTCGATAAATGATCTCGGACCTACCCCAACCCCCACCAATACTCCCACCAAGACCTTTACTGCCACGGCGACGGCAACCAAAACCGCTACATCTACCAAAACAAGTACCGCCACACCCACCAATACCGCCACACCCACCAATACCGCCACACCCACCAACACTGCTACGTATACTGCCACCAAAACGGCGACGAATACGCCAACCAATACCCCTACCCGTACCAATACGCCAACTCACACGTACACCCCCACCATCACCAATACCCCCACGCCCACCTATACCCCAACGGCCACCAATACCCGCACCAATACCCCCACTGCCGGCCCATTTGCCCAAATCAAAACTGCCATTGGCGATATGTTTGTGCTGGGCTTGATGCAAAACGGCACCTTGGTCACCTGGGGCCAAAACGAGCCCGGTATTTGGCAATCGACTATCCCACCCCAATACGCCAACCTGCTCTTTGCCGATGTAGCCGCCTCGATTGGCAATGCCTATCTACTTGACGAAAACGGCAATCTCTACACCTGGGGCGAAAACCTCTACGGCGAAGGCAATATCCCCCCCGATGCCCAAACCGATATC
>DBCF01000123.1:0-151 GCA_002292925.1 Roseiflexaceae bacterium UBA965
CTACGCATTTCGCCCGATGTACGATGACCTTGCCTGGGACAACAACCCCGATTACTTTGCGGCCTGGTGTGCGGGGCGTACCGGCTACCCCATTGTCGACGCAGCTATGCGCCAACTGAGTAGCACCGGCTGGATGCACAACCGCGCCCGC
>DBCF01000123.1:182-2832 GCA_002292925.1 Roseiflexaceae bacterium UBA965
CATTTATTGATTGATTGGCGTTGGGGCGAGCGTTATTTTATGCAACAGCTTATCGATGGGGATAGCGCCGCCAACAACGGTGGCTGGCAATGGTCGGCAGGGACGGGCACCGACGCCCAACCCTACTTCCGGATTTTTAATCCTACCAGCCAAGGTGAAACCTTTGATCCCGATGGGGCGTACGTCAAGCGCTACGTTCCAGAGCTAGCAAACGTCCCGACCAAATACATCCATGCGCCGTGGCTGATGCCACCGATGTTGATGCGCGAAGTGCATTGTCTGATTGGGCACGATTATCCGGCGCCGATTGTCGATCATGCCACGCAGCGAGCACGAGCGTTGGCGATGTACAAGCAGGTTCGCCCTATATAAAACAAAAACAAGCGAATTGGCAGAGATTTACCAATTACATCTTGACCATCTCATACAGAAGTGCTATTATCTGCCTCGTGCATGGTAATTTCCGCATTCCATCGCCCATACACTGGCAATGTCGCCACGCAGCACATTTGTGATTCGCGTGGTGTTGTTGTCTATTACGACAAAAGGAATTGTATGTTCGCCGAAATCAAGCGCTTGCTGGTAGGCAAGCCACTGTCCAACGAACAACTGGCTCACGAGCGCTTGCCCAAACGCACCGCCTTGGCGGTTTTTTCGTCCGATGCGCTATCATCGGTGGCCTATGCCACCGAGGCGATTTTGATTGCGTTGATGTTTGCCAATCGTCAAGCCTTGGGTATTGCCACACCAATTGCTTTTGCGATTACGGTACTGCTGGTAACTGTCGCATTCTCGTATGTACAAACAATTATGGCGTATCCAAATGGTGGTGGTTCTTATATCGTATCACGTGAAAACCTCGGCACAATTCCTTCGTTAGTTGCTGCAGTGTCATTGATGGTATCGTATATTTTGACCGTTGCGGTGAGTATTTCGGCTGGTGTTACTGCGATTACATCAGCACTCCATTGGCTTGACCCCTATCGCACAAGCATAGCGGTAGGGCTGATTGTATTACTTACCCTCGCAAATTTGCGCGGCCTTAAAGAATCTGGCAGTCTATTTGCATTGCCCACGTATTTATTTATTGCAGGTATGTTTGCGCTGATTGGTGTCGGTCTCTACAACGTCAGCATGGGTACGGTAGTGAGTGCCCCTCTTCCCGAAATCATTCATGCTGAACAAAATCAAACACTCACGTGGTTTTTGATTTTGCGGGCATTTGCCTCTGGGTGTACTGCCTTAACAGGCATTGAAGCAATTAGTGACGGAGTGGCTGCATTTAAGCAACCCCAATCACGCAATGCAGCGATTACCCTTGCAACCATGGCCGTGATTTTGAGTTTAATGTTTATCGGGATAACCGTGCTGGCTGGGGCTTACAACGTCATCCCTGATGGTGCAGCCGAACCCGAAACGGTCAATTCACAATTGGCCCGGGTAATATTTGGCGGCAACTCGGTTGCCTATTATTTCATTCAGATTACGACCATGTTTATTTTGATATTGGCATCAAATACCGCGTACGCAGACTTTCCCCGTTTATCCTATTTTTTGGCTGTTGATCGTTTTTTACCGCGTCAATTTGCCCAACGTGGTGACCGGTTGGTTTTCTCAAACGGCGTCATCTTTCTCGGGGCAATATCAGCGATTTTGGTTGTCATCTTTGCCGCACGTGAGCAGGCGATGTTGCCCCTCTATGCGCTAGGCGTCTTTGCGGCATTTACCCTATCACAGAGTGGCATGGTCTTGCGTTGGTGGCGGCTCCGTGGGAATGGCTGGATACGCAACGCACTCATCAATGGGTTTGGTGCCACAATCACTGGTTTGGTAATGATTGTTATTGCAATCACCAAATTTAATCAGGGTGCATGGGCAATTATTGTGATTATTCCTGCTGTCGTAATCGTCCTACTTAATATCCGCAAACACTACCTCGATGTGGCCGAACAACTCTCACTCGCTGATGCCCCACCACCAGTCGCCCTGCGTCGCCACACCGTACTAGTGTTGATTAGTGGTGTACATCGTGGTGTCATCCCCGCCTTGCAATACGGTCTATCACTCACCCCTGACAACATCCGGGCCCTCTACATCGACATGGATGCCGATAGTACCGCCCGCCTCAAAGAAAAATGGGGCCAATGGGGTAGTGGCGTCGAACTCGAAATCTTGCCGTCGCCGTATCGATCACTTGTGGCACCGATTCGCACTTATATCGACCAATTGTCTAATCGCTACCACGACGATGTCTTGACCGTGGTATTGCCCGAATTCATCCCCAATCGTTGGTGGCAAAACTTCTTGCACAACCAGACTGCCTTGACCATCAAGACCATGCTGTTGTTTACCAAAAACGTCGTGGTGGTCAGCGTCCCCTATCACCTCGATCATTAGTCCATACCAATCCAATCCTCCCACGTGCAGGGTGCATGTGGGAGGATTTTTTGCATAATGCATGATGCCGTGGCACGCGGCGTGGGGAATTACCACGACCACCATACGCAAGGGCGTTGCCCTCTGCTATGCAATACCGCCCCGTTGGGGCGAGATGATATATGTCTTATGCGGATACGCGAAGCCAACACGGATAGCCGACCACGGAGATTCCACGCTCCGGGTGCCAGCACCCTGCATGGAATGACGCTAG
>DBCF01000245.1 GCA_002292925.1 Roseiflexaceae bacterium UBA965
CGGCGCCCGTGGGGTGGTCAGCGGCAGCGTGCGCGCTTCGGCTCGCAGTGCCACAATCATGCTACGCAGGCGCTGGGTGGCAGCCATCGTCAGCCACTCTTGCTTGCGGTCGTTGTCGACCTGCATGCGCTGGGCCAAGTGCCAGCTGAGGGCGATTTCGTCGCTGGGCAGCGGTTCCACCGCCACCTGTTGGGGGCTAGTGCGTTGCACCGCCCGCCAATAGCGGGCATAGACTTCGTGCAGGGCCATGGCGGCTGCTTTGGTGGCGGGGGTGACGGCATCGCGGAGGGGGACGACGGTGGCCTCCAAATAGGGCAGGCGCTGGGTCAAGCCCACAATCTGCACCCGCGCGTCACCTTCGCATTGCAAACCAAAACGGCCATCATCAAAGACATAGTGCTCTTTGATGATGGCGACGGTAGCCACACAATGGGGCAGGTAGGCCGGGTATTCGTCGGCGTCGGTGGGGAATTGGCTTAGGTAGGCCTGCATCCGGGCCTGATCGTCGCCGCTGCCACAATGGCTCGCGGCGGCCTGCACCAGCACCACCCCAAAGGGTTGCTGGTGCATCAGACATTGGGCCACCATGGCGCGGTAGCGCGGCTCAAAGACGTTGAGCGTCAAGGGCGCGTGGGGCAACAAGACCAGTGGTAATGGGAAGAGCGGTAGTTGCATGATGGCGTTACCAGACGCGACACACCAACCCCTTGAGGTATTCACCTTCGGGGAAGCTCAACAATACGGGATGGTCGGGGGCTTGGGTGTGGCGTTCGATGATTTGCACATCGCGGTGGGCATCGATCGAGGCGCCAAAGATAACTTTTTGGAACAGGTCGGCTGACACCAAACCCGAACAGGAATAGGTCGCCAAAATCCCACCCGGGCGCAACAAGCGCAACGCCAGCAAGTTGATGTCTTTGTAGCCGTGGGTGGCCCGCTCCACTTGTGATTGCGAATGGGCAAATTTGGGTGGGTCGAGAATAATCATGTCGAAGCGACGCTCTTGGTCGCGGTAGAGCCGGAGCAATTTAAACACATCGGCTTCGACGATTTCGAGGGGGGTGCTAGCCGCGCCGTTGAGTTTGAAGTCGTTTTGCAAGGCATCGAGGGCAGGGGCACTACTGTCGGCGGCCACAATCGAGGCGGCACCGCCCAGGGCCATCGCCACACTAAAGCCGCCGTTATAACAGAAACAGTCCAGCACTTCGGCGCCGTCGGCATAGGCCGCCAACGACACGCGGTTCATGACTTGGTCGAGGTAGCCGCCGGTCTTTTGGCCACCGGTCAAATCGACTGTCTCGCGCAGGCCGGTGGGGTGCGTCACCACCAACGGGCCGTCGGGAGCGGTGCCCCACAACACGCCGGCGCTAGGGGTCAGGCCTTCGAGCGAGCGATTGTCGTCGTCACTGCGGTCGATGATGCCTTTGGGGTGGAGCAGGTCGACCAGCACTTCGACAATCATGTCCCGGCGGGCATCCATGCCCCGCGACATGAGTTGCACGACCACATAATCGCCATAGCGATCGACAATCAAGCCGGGTAGGCCGTCGGATTCGCCGTGCACCAAGCGCATGGCGTTGGCGTCGGTATAGGCCGGCAAGCGCAAGCGTAGCTCGATGGCTTGGGCGATGCGTTGGTGGATAAACAAAATATCGATGCGCTCATTGGGTTCCCAGGTCATAATCCGACCGCGGATTTGCGAAAACTGGCTCCACAACGCGCGCGCCTGCCAAATACCGTCGTCGCTATAGACGTCCACTTCGTCGGCGTCTACCGGTGCACTGCGGGCAATAGCGCCCGAAAAAATCCAGGGGTGGCGGTTGCGCACCGAACGTTCGCGACCGGGTTTGAGGACAATCGATGACATACATAGTTCCTTTTATGGGCAAAACGCCCGTTCGTTTCATCATACCACGCCACACGGACTCAGACCAGATGAGGTTGCACCCAGCCGTCCGCAAACAGGCTCAACAAATTGTCGATCATGGCGGTACGATCGCGGTCAGCCGGCATCAAGTAGATTTCACTCAAAATAAACAGCACGTAATCGAAATATTGGCGGTAGGTGGCTAGTTGCAGGCGGTAGGGGTCGATGGGGTAGTCGCCCACCACCTCACGGTAGCCCCGCCAAAACTCGGCGTCGTACTGAAAGACCCACAAATCGCGTTCGGGGGCGGCCAAGGCGCAATAATCCCAGTCGACCAACATCAGACCTTGGTGGGCCGAGCCAATCACGTTGCCGCCGGCATCGCCGTGCGTCACCACCCACGGGTGGGCTGGTTGTTGGGCGGCGGCGTGCTCGAGGTCACACAAGCGCTGGTAATAGCGGGCTGCGTCGGCGCGGTAGGGGGCCAGGCGGGCAGTCAGGGTGGTTTGCCAGGGGGCAGTGCCGTCACCGTCAAAGGCACGTTTGAGTAGGTGTTTGAGTTGGGCATGATGGCAAAAAAACTGCACGCGCGGTAGGTGAATCGCGATCGCCGGAGTACTGTTATGGATGCGCCCAATCAAACGGCCAAAGTGGGCAGTATCGTATGTTTCGTACAACGGGGCATCCACAAAATCGCACACCGTCACCATGGCATCGGCCAGCGCCACATGCCATTGTCCGCTACGGGTGGCCACGGGGTGGCTGACGGCGTCGGGCAGCAGTTGCGCCAAGGCGGCATGACCGGGCATGCTGGTGGGGATGCGGCACTTGAAAAAGGGCATGCGGGTGATTTTGACGAAATAGCGCGCACCGCTGGTGCTGGTGGCGATAAACGTTTCGGCCACCAGCCCCCGGGCGGCCTCGGTGACGGCCGTCACGGCGATGGCGTAGTGCTGGTGTAATACCGTGGCGACATCAATCATCGGGGGGGCCTTTCATGTGAGTGAGGCATGCCTCGCACGAAGTCGGAAGTATAAAGTCGGAAGGAGGAAGTGACGTCGGAAGCAGGAAGTAAGTGTGAGGCATGCCTCACACGACGTAGGAAGCAGGAAGTAGGTGTGAGGCATGCCTCACACAAACAACCCAAACACCTGATTGCCAAACATCCGCCCATGGGGCGTCAAGCGCAAGCCCACATCGCTGACCTCGAGCAATCCTTGCGCCTGGGCGGTGGCGATGGCGGCGGCATGCACGTGGCGCACATCGACGCCACAACGATCGCTGATATGCGCAAAGCTGATGCCGTCGTTGAGGCGCAAACCCATCATCATCGTCTCGGCCAGCATATCAGCCGCCGTCAACGCAGTCGTCTCGCGGATAGGCGAATTCAATACGCCGGCCTTGGCGATATAGTCATCGATGCCCAAAATATCGACGTAGCGTTGCCCCGCCACATGGCCGTGGGCACCGGCCCCTGCGGCGTGATAATCGGCATTCAACCAATACGCCACATTATGCAAACCAGCATGGCGAGGCAAGCCACCCACGCCGGCAGTGCCGCGGGCCCAATTGGAGATTTCGTATTGGTGGTAGCCTTGGGCGGCCAAGAACTCCATGGTGTGCTCATACATTTGGCCGGTGATGTCGTCATCGGGCACACTCCAGCGCCCGCCCATCACTTGGGCATACAAGGGGGTGCTTTCTTCGAGGATGAGTGAGTAGATGGCGAAATGATCGACATCCCAGGTGACGGCCTCGGCCAAGGTCTCTTGCCAATCGCTGGTTGTTTGGCCGGGCAACCCAAAGATGAAGTCGAGATTAACCGAATCAAAGCCCACCTTTCGGGCATCTTCGTAGCTGGCGCGAGCGTCGGCGGCACTATGGATGCGTCCCAGCATGCGCAGCATCGGGTCGCTCAGGCTCTGCACGCCCATGCTGATGCGATTAACGCCGAGGCTACGGAGGTCGCGTAAGTAATCACGCCCGAGCACGGTACCAGGGTTGCATTCGACGGTAATTTCGGCGCCGGCAAAGGGCACCACCGCGGCGGCGGCTTCGAGCACTTGGGCCATCTGCTCGATGGGCAGCATGCTAGGCGTGCCGCCACCGAGGAAGATAGTGGGGGGCAAATCGCCGCGCATCAGCGGATGTACGCCGGTTGGCACAGCCGGGGCGGCGGGCATGCGGGGCAAGGCGCGCAATTCGTTGCAGAGGGCATTGACATAGGCCGCCATGCGATCTTCCATGTTGGCATAGGTATTGAAGTCACAATAGGCACAGCGCCGGTGACAAAAAGGAATATGAATATAGAGGTGTCGGGCACCTATCGTGGTTGTTCGCCAATCCATCACTACTCCGCTCCGACACAGACGTAGGCTGCACCGGGATGTTGAGATTGCCACACTATCGGCAATCACGGTATAGTATAGCAGGGTTCGTTTGTAAGGAACGTTTATGACCAACAATTATCGTGACGCTATTACCGTGGTATTGCACCACCCACAGCGCCAAATCAATATTGCCTCGAGTGTGCGCGCCCTCAAAAACATGGGCTTGCGCCAATTGCGCCTCGTCGCCCCCCGCGAATACGCCCCCGAGCTCATCGAGCAAGTAGCGCACCGTAGCCAAGACGTGGTTGATGCGATTCAGGTTTACGACACCTTGGCCGAGGCCTTGCGCGACATGACCTGGGTGGTGGGGACTACTGCCCGGGTACGCGATACCCCGCTCCCACCCCAAGACATCCGGGTGGCGGTGCCGGCGATTATCAATCAGGCCAGCAGTGGCCATCAGGTGGCGTTGTTGTTTGGACCCGAAGACAACGGCTTGCAACAGGCCGAGCTCGACCAATGCCATCAATTTATCACCATTGCCACTGACCCGAGTTATGCTTCGCTCAATTTGGCCCAGGCGGTGTTGTTGGTCTGCTACGAAATCCACATGGCGGTGCCACCGACGCGTGACAGCAAGCGGATTGTCTATCCGCCGGCAACAGGTGAGCGCATCGAGGAGTTTTTGCAGACCCTCGAGCAAGCCTTGCGCCAGATTGATTTTTTCAAAAGCCCCAGTGCCCCCGCCAAAATGCGCTCGTTGCGTAGTCTAACCCACCGCGCTCAACC
>DBCF01000109.1:0-23696 GCA_002292925.1 Roseiflexaceae bacterium UBA965
GTGACAACGGTCATCAGACTGAGGATCATCAGGAGGAATAGCGTGCGGTACCACATGTGCGTGCTCCTTGCGAAAACGAATCCTAGCGGCATCATCACATGTGGGCATTACTGGGGCATTACCAATGGGGGATATATGACGAGAGGAGATATACATCGTATATCTCCTCTGCGTGTGCTTGCGTATTTGGTTGGTGGTGAAAACTACATCCCCGCTTTGACCTTGGTGTCGACCAAATCAAGCACGCGTGGCATGACTTGGTCTTCGAGGCCTTTGGGACGGATGGCCCAGAAATTGCCCCGGGCGTTGGCCCAATTGTTGAGCAGTTCTTGGGCGCGCGGGCTACCAGTTTCTTTGAGGTGTCGTTTGAGCATGGCCAGCACAATCCCGTCGTCGATGTCACGCAAGCGGCTCGATTCGGCCATATCGCCGTTAAAGCGCATCGGGAAGTTGCCGGTGGCGTCATAGACATAGGCCACGCCCCCGGTCATACCGGCTGCCACGTTGCGCCCTGTCTCACCGAGGATGAGTACGACGCCCCCTGTCATGTATTCGCAGGCATGATCGCCGGCGCCTTCGATGACCGCCACGGCACCGCTATTGCGGACGGCAAAGCGCTCGCCGGCGCGCCCTGCGGCATACAATTCACCACCGGTAGCACCATACAAACAGGTGTTGCCGATAATCGAGCTGTCGCTCCAGGTATAACGGGCCTCGCGGCTAGGGCGGATACGAATCAGCCCCCCTGACATCCCTTTGCCGACATAGTCGTTGGATTCACCGTCGAGCAAAATCGCTACGCCTGATGCCAAAAATGCCCCGAGGCTTTGGCCGGCACTGCCGTGCAGATGAATGGTGATGTGCTTGGCGGGCAAGCCTTTGCCGCCATGGCGTTTGGCGATAGCACCCGACAAGGTGCCGGTAACGGTGCGGTCGATATTGTGAATGGGGTACGACAATTCGATTGGCCCACCACCATTGATGGCGGCGGCGGCATCGTGCATAATCGTGCGATTGAGTGCACCCATTTGGACTGTCGTGTTGGGTTCACCCATGTAGCGGATGGCGTCGTTGGCGCCGGCCACATATTCGATCAAGCGAGCCAACGATACATCGTCGTGGTCGCGGTTGATTTGGCTGAGCAAATCGGTGCGACCGATGATGTCGTTGAGACTCCGTGCACCGAGCGAGGCCAAGATTTCACGGACTTCGTGGGCCACATGCAACAAAAAGTGGATGACTTGCTCGGGCGTGCCACTGAACTTGGCCCGCAATTCGGGGCGCTGGGTGGCCACACCCACCGGACAGTTGTTGCTGTGGCAGGTACGGGCCATCACACACCCTTCGGCCACCAAGGCTGCGGTCCCGAACGAGACTTCGTCGGCGCCTAGCAAGGCTGCCAGCACCACATCCCGGCCGGTTTTGATGCCGCCGTCGATGCGTACTCGTATGCGCCCGCGCAAACCGTTGAGCACGAGGGTTTGTTGCGATTCAGCGAGTCCCAGTTCCCAGTTGACACCGGCGTGCTTGAGTGACGACAACGGCGCCGCCCCCGTGCCACCCGAATGTCCGCTGATATGCACCACCTCGGCGCCACCCTTGGCGACCCCGGCGGCAATGGTGCCCACGCCTGCCTCGGCTACGAGTTTGACCGAAATGTCTGCAGCCGGATTGACCTGCTTGAGGTCATAAATCAACTGCGACAAATCTTCGATGCTATAAATGTCGTGGTGGGGCGGCGGTGAAATCAACGAAATCCCCGGCATGGTATGACGGGTACGGGCGATTTCATCGGTGACTTTGGCCGCCGGAATTTGACCACCTTCGCCTGGTTTGGCGCCTTGAGCCATTTTGATTTGTAGTTCTTTGGCTGACATCAAATAGCCCGGGGTGACGCCAAAGCGCCCTGAGGCCACTTGTTTGATGGTGCTATTGCGTTCGTTGTCATAACGCTCTTCGCCTTCGCCACCTTCACCACTATTGCTGAGGCCGCCGAGGCGATTCATGGCGATGGCGAGGGTTTCGTGGGCTTCGGCGCTGGTCGATCCCAGCGACATGGCAGCCGTCGAAAAGCGCGGCACGATTGCCTCAATCGGCTCGACGTCATCGATGGCGATAGGAGCTCCGAGGGGGCGCATCGTCAACCAGTCGCGGATTTCGCTTTTGCGACTCTGGACGAGATCGCTATAGACTTGATACAGCGCATAATCGTCGCTGTTAGAGGCTTTTTGCAGGGCATGGACGACAGCTGGCGAGAACGCATGGTATTCGCCATCTTTTTTGAATTTGTAATAACCGGGATTCGCCAAGGTGGTGCGTGATGCCACGAGCGGCAAACGACTGGCAAACGCCGCGTCGTGTTGCTCGAGCACCATGGCCGCTAATTGGCGCATGTTGTGGCCGCCGAGACGGGTTGGTACCTGCACAAAGCAGCGCTCGGTCACATCGCTACTCAACCCAATCACTTCAAAGGTTTGGGCGCCACAATAGCTGTCGACGGTGGCAATCCCCATTTTGGACATGATTTTGAGCAAGCCTTTTTCGAGGGCATGCACATAATGATGCTCGGCTTCGTCGGCTAATTCGGCAGGAGAGGCCTGTTGGGTGTGTTCGCTAGCCTCGGCCTGTTTGCTCCCTTTGACTTCTTGGCGTTCGACGGCCAAGGCTCGTACCGAGGCAAGTGCCAACCACGGGTTGACTGCTTCGGCGCCCATGCCAATCAAACAGGCCAAGTGGTGTACTTCGCGCATGTCGCCCGATTCGACTACCACACTGACACTGCGGCGCAGGCCGGCAGTCACCAAGGCTCGATGCACTGCACCCACCGCCAACAAGGCGGGGATGGGGGCACGGCGGTCGTTGCTGGCCCGATCGCTGATAATTACGATCTTGCTGCCCTTGCGCACGGCGTCACAGGCCAGCTGACTCACTCGCTCGATGCCCTTGACCAAGGCATCGGGCCCTGAACTGGCACTAAACGTGGCATCGATGGTGGTACTACTAAATGCGGGGTCGCTGTGGGAACGAATGGTCTCGATATGTCCGTCACGCAACACCGGCCCGGCCAAACGCAACAAATGGGCATGCTGGGCGGTTTCTTCGAGCAAATGCCCACGGGCACCGAGCAACGTGGCCAACGACATCACCAAATCTTCGCGCAAGGGGTCGATAGGGGGATTAGTGACTTCGGCGAAGCGTTGTTTGACATAACTGTACACTGGGCGAGGGCGGTCAGCAAAAATGCTGAGGGGGGTATCATCACCCATCGAGCCGACGGGTTCTTGGCCGTCACGGGCCATGGGGCGCAACACCACTGACAATTCTTCGGCGGTATAGCCAAAGGCCTGTTGGAGCTCGCCGAGCTGGGCGGCTTGGGCTTCTTTGTCGACCTCGGGGGTGCTGATATGGCCGTAGCGAGCGGCAGAAGCAGGTGCGAGCACGCTCATTTCTTGGGTGAGCCATTCGGCATAGGGGCGACGGGCCGCTAGGCTAGTTTTGATGGCGTGATTTTCTTCAAAAACTCCACGGCGCAGGTCGGCGGCAATCATTTGGCCGGGACCTACTTTGCCTTTGCGGACGATTTTGGCTTCATCGACGGTGACTGCACCCACTTCAGAGCCAACAATCACCATGCCATCGTTGGTCACCAAGAAGCGGGCTGGGCGTAGGCCGTTGCGGTCGAGTGATAACCCAACCACTTGGCCATCACAAAAGGCGAGGGCAGCGGGACCATCCCATGGCTCGACAATGGTGGAGTGGTATTGATAAAACGCACGCCAGGCGGGATCCATGTCTTTGATGCGTTCCCACGCTTCGGGGACGAGCATCGCCAAGGAGTGTCGGATATCGCGGCCGCCCATGACGGTCAGTTCGAGTACGTTGTCGAGCATTGACGAGTCGCTGCCGTTGGTGTCAATGGTGTGGCCGGTGCTGGCCAAGCGGGCCCCGAGGTCTGAGCGGACGGGGACGGCTTCGACCCCATTCCAGCCACTCGCCCGCCAGGCGGCTTCGCGGGCTTGCATCCACATCACGTTGCCATCGAGCGTGTTGATTTCGCCGTTGTGCGATAGCATGCGGAAGGGTTGGGCGCGCTCCCACGTAGGGAAGGTGTTGGTGGAATAGCGTTGGTGGAACACGGCCACGGCGCTGGTATAGTCTGGGTCGCGTAAATCGAGATAAAACTCAGGTAAATTGTGGGCCGTCACCAAGCCTTTGTAGACGATGGTGCGGTGCGACAATGATGGTACATAAAACCCGGCAATGCCGCTACTGACGACGGCAGCTTCGACATCGCGCCGGAGCAGGTACAAGGTGCGCTCGTAGCGTTGTTCGTCGACGACGGCCGCTTGGGGGACGATATAGACTTGCTCGATGACGGGGCAGGCCATGGCGGCCCGCTCGCCGAGCACCGCCATGTTGATGGGCACGTCACGACGATGAATCACGTTGAGGTGGTGTTTTTTGGCGTGTTGGATGATGAGCTGGTGCACACTGGCGCGTGCAGTAGCATCACGGGGCAAAAAAAGCATGGCCACGGCGATATGTTTGGTATCGACGGTGATATTGTGGGCGGCCAGTTCGCGTTTGATGAGGGGCAGGGGGAGTTGGGTCAATACGCCGGCACCATCACCACTTTTGCCATCGGCAGCGACGGCACCACGATGTTCCATGTTGCCGAGGGCGGTGAGCGCCATACTCAACACATCGTGACTAGGGCTGCCGTTGAGTCGCGCCACAAAGCCAATACCACAGGCGTCGTGCTCAAAGCGCGGATCATAGAGTCCGCGGGCGGTGGGGTGATGTGATGCGGTCATTGCGACTCCTCTAGGCGTCGTGTAGGCAACAACGCCGATGACCAAAATAAACGAATGTTTTTAACAAAAAACCAGCACATACGCGTTCATTGCGCTTGGCTGGTGCATCATTGCGTTGATTGATATAGTATTCAATACTATAGTCAGTTGTGATGAAAATGTCAAGTTATGCGTCCCTTTGTATTAAAGCAAAAACTGTGCATTTTGTCGTGCGCTATATGGCACGTGTATACCTAGTACCCAACACCGTATGGGTGCCAAAATCGGATATATTATGTACGCACTATCACTCAGTTTAGATGTATGTCCTTTGGGTGTAGCCATAATGTCGCTATTAGTTAATTGGATGGCAGGGGTGTTTGTACCGCAAATAGCGCCGCATAGTGGAATTTGTCGCGTAAGGCTACGAGGGTGTCATAAAAATCGAGCGTATCGTGCAAAATGAGACCGGCGGTGACCGGATATGGTGGTAGATTTGCGGCGGCGATAGCGAGTGGTGTTGCCAAGGACCGTTCGAACACATCGCCGCGGGAGACATTGCGATCGGTGCGAAATTGAGTCGCTAGCTGGTACAAAATGACCCCGTCGTGATAGAGTTTGAGATGAACAAGTAAGCCAATGTGTAAATCAAGGAAGTATAATATATCTTTGAGATTGCCAAATTGAATAATTGGCATAATCGCTACGTGTAATGCGTGTTGTGCGGCAGAAATATCATTCATGTAAAGGGTAATTAATGCTAGCCGTAACTGTGCCTGGGCGATACGCAACGGCATCTTATAGCGAATGTATTGATCGATGACATTGGTGACCGTGTCACGCGCAATGCTGATATGTCCAATCATCATCAATATCAGCGAGCGATTGTTGAGTGCTTCCGTAAGCATAAAGGAACTGTTGATGCTGCGTAATAGCGCTATTTCTAAGCGATTGTATTCGAGGGATTCAGTGAAGTTCCCCATATGAAAATGAATATGTGCGAGTTGATTATAAACTCCTGTAAGTACATAGGTAGATGCTGGCGTATGGAGGATGGCAATATGACTATTGAGAGTGTTGGTTAATTGCGCAAATAACGATAAATCATCATGTGTCAAATAATTCAAACTAATCGCCGCATTTTGGATGTCGATTTGGGCAGAGAGTAACGAGGCATGCTCAGGGGGGAGCATGTCACGGGCATCGGTGAGGCACGTGAGGGCTGCCTCAAACATGCCACGCTCGGCATATAATGTGGCCATGGTTAGGTGATATACGGGCACGAGTGCCGTCGGCAACGTGGCGCTGTGAATCCGTTCCAACAACACAATAGTTTCGCTTGTGAGGCCATAGCGAATCAACATGCGATGCCAGGTCACCAAGAGTGAGGTGGCGCTGTGGGCCAATGAATGTATAATCAAGTAGTCAATAAACGCAAGTAGTTGAATATACTCCTTGGCCGTAAAATTAAACGCACGATGTTGCTCATCGCTGTCCCAAATAATCGTATCACGCATGAAACTGTGTGCAATCTGCTCAACCACTATAGTGATTTGACTGGGATTCAACACCTGCCGAAACAACTGACGCAGTTCGTCGTGGATGGTGTATTGATTGGTAGCGGCTAATTGAATAACGATTTTGCGTTGGATTAAATCTTGGATGAGTTGATCGCGAGGTGACTGCGCAAAGTCAAATGCATGGAATGCGACATAATGAAAAAACGTACTATTCATTGCGGTGGGGAATATCATGAGTAAGGTAATCAATTGGAGTTCGCTCGGTGTGAGATTTTCATAAAACTGTTGCGTAATCCCTTCGTTTACCCCACTGACATAATGGATTGCGAGGGTATTGGCGTACATGCTGATTTGCATCGGGTTGCCTGCGGTCTGTTGACAAATGTAGAGTAGTTGTGCTTCAGAGATGGTGATGTTGTGCCGGGCATAAAAAATTTGTTGAAATAGTTTGGCTGCTGGTGTATCAATGGTGTCGTACGTCAATGGTGGGACTTCGTAATGCACCAATCCCTTGGAGCTGTGTGGGTCATTGGTGTGGTGTTGACTGGTGATGACTAATTTAATCTGGGGGAATTTTTGCTGGAATTGGGTAATAATGGTGGCACGCGAAAAAAGACTTGGTTCAACCACATTATCAATCACTACGAGGCAGGGTTTGTGTTGGAGCACTACCCCGAGGCGTAATTCGACCGGTTCTTGGCCGAGCGACTTGACTCCCACTGCTTGCGCAATTGCCCCAAACAACGTGGCAATAGAGGTAATCGCACTTCCATCAATATAATAACTATTGGTAGTGGTGGTGCGATAATGCTTCATTAATTCAAGGGCAAGACTGGTTTTGCCGATGCCGCGCTCACCCGTTAATTCGATATATTGATGCGTGACAAGGGTCTGCAACATACTATTCAGTAGCTCTTCGCGCCCAAACAACAGTGTATTCGTTTGTAGTGACTGTAATACGAGGGTGTTGATAATCTTGTGCCATTCTTGGGGGGTGCCGTATTTGGTATAGCGTTGTAGCTGATCGAGCTGTACGCGCATGGCAATCAACAGCTGTATCAGTTCATCCGTCGTAAATACTTGTGTGTCATGGGCAAACATGACCGCGAGTACTTGTTCAAATACGTCGAGTGGCGGCACAATATCACGGGTTGGTCGTGTCATAAACAAATCATCAAAGCGGCCACGTGAGAGCGATACCGCATACTCGGTTTCGAGCTTGTGTAAAATATCAGTCACATAAAAGTGTTTGTCATGGAGGCGTAAAATAGCTGTGCGCATCAACGTATTGATGGCTTTTTTGTTGAAATTTGCACCTAGGGGATGTATCATTTGTGACAGTGGCATAATTTCACCTTGGTATAAATAATAAGATATTTGTGTATAGCATCAGTATAACCAAATTAATTTCATATTTTTACGTGCATTTATAACGTAAAAATTAGGGAGAGGATTGTTTTTGCGATAAACAGCATGATTGTACAACATGAATAAGGGAATTGTATCTTTTCTGCATATTTTATAATTTTCATAATATTGTTGATTTGTGATGCAATTGTTGGTAATTGTTTAACTATGTATTGTATTGATTACTTCACAAAAACACATTACAGTAGATGATTTTGAAATAATTCGCGCAAAAAAACAGTGCCCATCGATTGAAAAATCGACGGGCACTGACTATTGGGTAGTGCCAACAACTACAGTTCGCGGTAGGCCATTTCGCCATGCTCTGATTCGTCGAGACCGGCATGTTCTTCGGCTTCGCTGACGCGAATGCCGATGGTGGCATCGATGATTTTGAGCAACACAAAGGTGACGCCGGCGGCATAGGCTGCCACTGCAATCACGGCAATCGCTTGGGTGAGTAATTGGCCAGGGTTGCCATAGAGCAAGCCATCAAAACCGGCAGGATTGACTGCTGTGCTCGCAAAGATGCCAGTCAAGAGCGCGCCGGTGATTCCGCCGACACCATGCACGCCAAAGACGTCAAGGGCATCATCGACCCGACCACGCACGACGTATTCGACGGCAAAAAAGCAGACCAGACCAGTAATAAGCCCAATCACAATGGCAGCCATGGGAGTAACAAAGCCGGCTGCTGGGGTGATACCAACCAAACCAGCTACGGCACCAGCGGAGGCGCCAAGTAGGCTGGGACGTTTGTGGCGGATCCAGCTCGCGGCCAGCCAGGCGAGGGTGCCAGCGGCAGCAGCGGTATTGGTGGTGACAAAGGCACTGACGGCCAAACCGTTGGCGGCTAATGAGCTGCCAGCGTTGAAGCCGAACCAGCCAAACCACAACAAACCAGTGCCGATAATCGTGAGGGTGGCGTTGTGCGGTTGCATGGATTGATTGCCATAGCCCAAACGCTTCCCGAGTACCAAGGCACAGACGAGGGCCGATACACCAGAGGTGATATGCACGACGGTGCCACCGGCAAAGTCGAGTGCACCGAGGGTGCGGATCCAACCGCCCACGCCCCATACCCAGTGGGCGACAGGTGCATAGACGATGGTGGCCCATAACAGCGAAAAGATGGCGAAGGCGGCGAAGCGTTTGCGCTCGGCAAAGGCCCCCGAAATCAAGGCTGGGGTGATGATGGCAAACATCATTTGAAATACCATGAACGCCAAGTGGGGGATGGTGGCGGCATAATCGGTGTTCGGCTCGAGTCCGACCCCATTGAGTCCGACCCAATCGAGCCCACCAATAAATCCGTTGATGCTAGGAGCAAAAGCCAAGCTATAGCCCCATAACACCCATTGCACGCTGATAAGTGCCAAAATGAAAAAGCTGTGCATGAGGGTAGAAAGGACGTTTTTTTGGCGAACAAGACCGCCATAAAAAAACGCCAAACCAGGAGTCATCAACATTACTAATGCTGATGAAATGAGTACCCATGTGGTATCTGCACCGTTGATAGCATCCATGGTAATTCCTCCTAATACAATAATGCTATATGTGAAACACCGCTTTTTGGAGATGGGAATACCCATCGCTGTGGTGTTTTGACATAACTGGGCTACAGTATGCGTCATTGCACACGCGACAAGGATAGTTTTTTATGATGTACAGGAATGTGATAATTGGGGAGGGGGGCTGTGGTGTGGACATGCCACACCACAGGAGGAATTGAAGCGAATTAGGCGTCGTAGTACATGAAGAATTCGTAGGGGTGGGGGCGCAATGCGATGGCAACCACGTCCTTTGAACGCTTGATGTCGATGTATGACTCGATCAAGTCTTTGCTGAACACGCCACCGCGGAGCAAGAACTCGTGGTCGTCTTCGAGTGCGGTCAAGGCATCGGCCAAGCTCCCGGGGGTGCTTTGGATGTGTGACTTTTCTTCGGCTGAGAGCTCGTAGATGTCGACATTCAATGGTGCGGGTGGCTCGATCTTGTTTTGGATTCCGTCGAGACCAGCCATCATCATGGCTGCAAAGGCCAAGTATGGGTTGGTGGTCGGGTCTGGGAAGCGCACTTCGATGCGGCGGGCCTTGGGTGAGTTGGAATAGGTGGGGATACGGATGGCCGCTGAGCGGTTGCGTACCGAGTAGACCAAGTTGATGGGGGCTTCGAAGCCGGGCACCAAGCGGCGGTAGCTGTTGGTGGTAGGCGCACAAATCGCCAACAAGGCGGCGGCGTGCTTGAGGATACCACCGATGTACCAGCGGGCGGTGTCTGACAACAAGGCATAACCGTTGGCATCGAAGAACAACGGATTGCCGTCCTTCCACAAGCTCTGGTGCACGTGCATACCGCTGCCGTTATCGCCAAACAATGGTTTGGGCATGAAGGTGGCTGAGTAGCCGTGCTCTTTGGCGGTGGTGCGGACCACATATTTGTACTTCTGGAGCTGGTCGGCCATGGTCAACAACGTATCGAAGCGCATGTCGATTTCGCATTGGCCAGCGGTAGCAACTTCGTGGTGGTGCAATTCGATGTCGATGCCGATGTTGGCCATCTTCATGATCATCTCTGAGCGGATGTCTTGCAAGGTGTCGGTGGGCGGAACGGGGAAGTAGCCTTCCTTGTAGCGCACGCGATAGCCCTTGTTGCCGCCTTCTTCTTCTTTGCCACTGTTCCAGATGCCTTCGGGGCTATCGAGGAAGTAGTAGCCTGAATTGGCGGTCTGGTTGAAGCGCACATCGCTGAACATGAAGAATTCGGCTTCGGGACCAAAATATGCGGTGTCGGCGATACCGGTGCTCTTGAGATAGGCCTCTGCTTTGCGGGCCACATAGCGTGGGTCGCGTGAGTAGGGCTGACGAGCAAGCGGGTCGATAATGTCACAGATGAGCACCAAGGTGGGGATTTTGCAGTAGGGGTCGATGAACGCCGTGCTGGGGTCGGGCATCATCAACATGTCGCTCTCGTGGATGGCTTGGAAGCCTTTGATGGATGAACCGTCAAAGCCCAAACCTTCATTGATCATGTCTTCGCTGAGGCGTGATGCCGGCAACGAATAGTGCTGCCAACCACCAAACAAGTCGGTGAAGCGCGTGTCGACAATTTGGATGTTCTTGTCTTTGATGAGCTGCAATACTGCTTTTGCGTCCATTGCCATGTGCAATCTCCTCTTACTCGAATAGCCCTTGTGGGGGTTCTCTGATTCCCTTGTTGCCTCAGTGCAACACTTACTTCGCCATTGAGCAAGTATCATTCAATGCATGTAGTATAAAAGAAACAAAAAACTGCCGAAAGGGACGTTACATCCAAAATAAATAAGGGCTTGTTGTACAAAATATACAAATGAAAATCATGTATTGGGCGGTGATTTGGATATTTGTGATTCTTGCGAAATTATTTTTAATAAAAATGACATATTGTGCGCAAAAAACTGTGCAATGCGAATTGTTGGGGTCAAACCATCAAGTGCGGTGGCGGTCAACGTGCCAATGCGGTGGCAACCGCTGGGAGATTCCACGCTCCGGGTGCGGGCACCCTGCATGGAATGACGCTAGGGGTGGGGTTTTGGCGTAGGTATTGAGTTATGAATGTAACAAAAAATAGCCGATATGGGGCGCATGGGTTCATTGTAACAATCATTATTCACGACGCGCTGGTCTGTTTTTCTAAAAAATAACATAATAGATAGATACCAGCCCTCACGTGGAGGTCGGGTATGACATTACCGGCGTTGCCACCATAATGTGCCACATCCAGCCACAATCGCTACTGTCCCAATACTCAAGAGCAAGGGTATGGTCAGACTGTTTTGGCTGGGAATACCACAGACAAACTGCCAAATTTGTTGGGGTGCCCGCGCAAAGCTTGCAATGTCGCCACTATAGGCCGCGGCAAATAGCCAAAACATGACCCCAAAGCCAATAATGCTGGCTGCCCCGATTTGGATGGCAAATGTACGGTTATCCATAAACACTCACGATGCGGTGCCGAGGTTGCCCCCGACACCGCGTTGCTTTTGGTTACTACGGTAGGGGAATTGGTGCTTCGGGCTTAAACCCTTGCACATTGAATCCACTGGTAAAGTTGACTGTTTCGATGAATACCGGCCCCCAAGCCAACACCACGAGGACAAGCACGACGATTAGCCAAAATCCCCAGCGTTCCAAGATCATCGGTGACTTGCTTTCGACATGAGTGTCGATGGGCGCTTCGCCGCTGACTGGTTCTTTTGACAAAAAGAGCGTACCGAGGATATTGACAAACAGCAAGCTACTGCTGATGAGCAACAATATGCCACCAATCGCAGCCCCATTGAGATAGGGGACTGCTTCGGCATTGACATACGAGGCGCTGCCCAAGTCGGTGCGCCGTGGTACGCCCAAAATCCCAGCTTCACCATAGGTATAGCCAAAAATCAGCATACCCACAAACCACGTGTAAATCTGCCACAAGGCGACTTTGGTGCTGTAGAGTGCCCGGCCACGAATCATCGGCAACAACCAGTACAAGATGCCAATGAAGGTCATCGTGACGGCACCAGCCAAGGTCATGTGGAAGTGGGCGGGAATCCACGAAGTGTTGTGGAGCGCCACATTTAACGTCAGTGAGGCGTTGATAATCCCCGAAATACCACCCACCACAAACATCAACATGCCCACCAGTTGGGCGGCCACCACCGGGTTGCCCCAATCTTGCTTCCACATCCAGTCAATCATCGTAGTGGCGCCCCGTTTGCGCCCAGCCAGCTCGAGCATGGCGCCGATGTTGAATGCCGTCAACAAGCTGGGGATGGCGACCGCAAAGGTAAATATCCACTGGATGGTTTTCATCACCATGCTGACACCCGGGTCGACGTACATGTGGTGTACACCGACGGGAATTGAAAAAATCAACAAGATGATAAAGGCTACCCGGGCTAACGGATCACTGAATATTTTGCTGTTGGTCTGCTTGGGCAACATGGTGTACCACGAAATATAGGCGGGAACCAACCAGAAGTAGACCAAGGGATGCCCAAAGAACCAAAACAGCGCCCGAGCCGTCTGTGGGTCAGTGGTGTGAATCAGCCCGAGTGACAGTGGCAACAACATGAACAATACTTCGATGGCCACACCGATTGTCGCCACACACCACATGGTGTAATTGGTCAATGTGGCAAATACGGCCAACGGCACATGCTCACCGGCATGCTCTTTGCGCCAAGCATAATAGGTCATAAACAAAATCGCCGTGACCACCCAGGTGCCGATGACGAGCAACACCAAGCCCAGATAAAAGAACGGACTGGCGATCATCGATGGGTAGAAGGTATAGAGCACGTTGGCTTGATTGGTGACCAAGGTGTACATCACCATCAACAACCCAACCAGCATCAACCCGTATGCGACCCACGCCAACTTGGGTTTCCAAATGGGGCGCTCGAGTGAGCGTTGCACCACAAAATAACTAAAGCCCACAATGAAAAACGTCGTGAAGAAGAGGGCGTTGATGACCCCATGGACCGTTAGTGCTTGGTAATAATACGAAAACACTGGAATTTGTAGTTTGAGCATAGGTGCGCGGCGAAACAATTGGAATGGCCCGAGGAAAATCCCAATCGCCAGTGCCACTAATGCCGTGATGATATGTGACCCAATCAACCATTGTTCACTCGTTAGTAACCCTGCTTTGGGGAATACTAGCGCCTGGTTTTGGGCGGGTAATTTGTGTGCAGCTTGCATATAGTCCCCTCCTTATAGCACTTCGATAACGGCGATCATGTTTTGATGGCCAGGACCACAATATTCGTGACAAATAATGTGGTAAATACCCGGTTTGGTAAACACGACATCCATTTCCGAAATTTGGCCAGGCACCAGCATCATGTTGACATTGTGTTGTTCAACATAAAACCCGTGGGTGACATCTTTGCTGGTGGCGACGATTTTGAGCGAGCTGCCATGTTGCAACGTGATTTTGGGCATTTGGCCTTTCACCCCAAAATCAAACTGCCACATTTTGGCAACCACCCGTAAGGTGTAGGCATGTTCGCTGTCTTGGGTGAGTCCGGGGGTTGCGAGATCGGTGTTTTCGAGGTGAGTGGGGTCAACCCGTCCGACAGGCGTCGGTAGGCGCACGCCGTAGACCAGCACACTTGCCACCAAGGCGGCCATAAAGCCCCCCATGACAATGCCGACGGTAATCATCCAGTAGCGTTCGAGTCGATGAATGTGAATCATAATTTAGGCTCCTCCACGCTGAATCACGACAACAAACCAGATGTAACCCCAGTAGATGGCATAGCCGAGCGCCATCATCAGCACAAAAAACAATGTGCCACGCGGGTTAAACGAATCGTGATCCTGATCTTGTTCCGGGGAATTGGACTGCTTGTCCATGGGTGTCTCCTTTGCACCACTGTGTGCCGTGGGTTGGCGGTGAGTGACCATCGATTTGTCTTACAAACGACGTACATGCACTATATGCCAATGCCGTAACCGGCAAGAATCCACAAGTGGGCAGGAGCACTTCCCGGTAGCGGGAGGTGGGGGGCTGGAGGGGAAAATAAAAAACCCACAACGAAAACAGCCTACGGCTGTAACGTGTGGCCTCCAGAATGAAATTCTCGAAGCAGAACAATAAATGTTCCATGTGCTTCACCTAAGGGACGTTGTAGTAACGGTCGTACAGGCCGTTCTAGGTAGCAGTCGCTACATTGAAAAACATACACACACAAGAATTGGTTGGTGGGTCAGGTGGGATTCGAACCTACAACCCTTCGCTTAAAAGGCGAGTGCTCTGCCATTGAGCTACTGACCCAACCGATGAATATTATAACGTGAAAAAGAACACAATGCAAATAGAAATTGGAGAATGTGGTGGTGACTTGTCACCACCACATTCTCCAATCATTTTTAGGCGAGGCGCAATGGCAAAGAGGTCAATCGTTGTCCGGTCAAGGCAAATACCGCATTGGCAATCGCCCCAGCCACGGGTCCGATCGGTGGCTCACCCATACCACCAGGCTCATCACCACCACCAACGATCACGACGCTGATGTCTGGTGCTTGGCTATTGCGGAGCAAGGGGTATTTGTCGAAGTTGATTGCGCCTGCTTCCCCATCAACCACCACAAATTCTTCGATGAGGGTCGAGCTCACGCCCATCATGATGCCCCCTTCGGTTTGGGCTTTGACGCCATCGGGATTAATCACCAACCCTGCGTCGACCGCCGCATACACGTGATGCACATTGATGGTGGTGCCCGTCACCGATACCTCGGCGATTTGGGCGACACAGGTGCCGGCATCAGCCGAGCAGGCAATTCCGTATGCCCGTCCTGCGGGGAGTGGGGTGCCCCATTTGGCCAAATCAGCAACTGCCTGCAATACGCCCTTCATGCGATTGCCAAAGGGGGTATCGGGTAAATTTTTGAGGCGGAATGCGAGGGGGTCCATCGAGACAGATTTGGCCAGCTCATCGATGAATCCCTCGATTGCAAAGCCATCTGCGAGGAGCCCGAGTCCCCGCCAAAAACTGGTGGCAATCGGTAGCTTGACGCGTTGGGCGATGGTTTGTTTGCCGCCCTTGGCTGTGTAGTAGAGCTTGGCTCCACGTACTGCGCCAATGTCCCACCCCAAGATATCCCCGACTATTGGTGGGAATATGGTGAGGAGCACGTCACCGCTCGCTTGATGGTGTGATAACACACTGATATGCCCATCGTCGTCGACACTCCCTTGCATGACATGATGGGTGGGGGGGCGTACAAAGCCGTTGCGGAACTCTTCGGCGCGATTCCATTGGATCATCACGGGGCGTTTGGCGGCAGCCGAGAGGCGGGCAGCTTCGGCGCCGAGACTAGCATCGAGCCGACGGCCAAACCCACCACCAAGGAATACGGGGTGCACGGTGACTTCATCGGCCTTGCGCCCAATTGCGTCGGCAATCCCACTCGCCATCCCTGCAGGTACTTGGGTCGATACCCAGGCGTCGACTTTGTCTGGCTGGACATCGACAATCGCCGCTTGGGGTTCGAGGTGGGCGTGGACTGCCATGGGGGTGCGGTAGGCTAGGGTGATGATGCGTGAATTATCTGCCAACAATGTTTCAGGTTCGCCTTCGTGTTGAATGATGACCCCTTGGTTGGGGATGACGGTGACGGCGTTTTCGATGGCTTGTTGGGTGATTGGGGTGGCTGGCTCTGTCCACACAATATCCATCGTATTGAGGGCCGTTTGTGCTTGAGATTTGGTTTCTGCGGCTACCGCCACAAAATCTTTTTCGACGACTACGGTGTGTACTCCGGGCATCGTCGCGGCGTCCTTTTGATCAACACTGGCAATGGTCGCCCCAAATTTGACCGGTCGGGCCACAACGCCCCAGAGCATGTTGGGCAGACGCATGTCGTGCCCGTATTTGACTTCGCCAGTTACTTTGCCGGGTAAATCAACCCGGGGTTGCGATTTGCCAATATAACGGAAGGCACTGTTTGGTTTGAGTGTCGGCGCGTCTTCAGGTACCACCCATTCACCAGTGTGCGCCGCCACCACCGCTCCAAATGTTAGGCTCCGTCCATCGTTGCTTGTGATGGTGGCGTCTTGGCTGGTGAGACTCCCCGCTGCGACACCCAATTGACTGGCTGCAGCAGTTTTGAGCATGACCACCAACGTGGCGGCTGCTTGACGTAATGGTAAATAATGTGAAACAACGCTCTCACTGTTGCCCGTACCATTGGCATCATCGACTCCACTGCCAGTGTCCGCCATGCGGACATTGATGCGTTCCCACGCGATGTCAAGTTCTTCGGCGGCAATTTGGGCGAGGGCGGTCAAAATCCCCTGCCCCATTTCGATTTTTTGGACATTGAGGATGATTTTATTGTCAGGATTAATGGTGAACCACACCGTAGGACTCACCTTAGGGGCACCACGACTGAATGGTTTCTCGGTACCTTCGACAGCATCCGAGATAGCCAAGCGCAATTTGGGCAAACCAACAGCCCAGCCGAGGGCGAGTACACCCGCCCCGCCCAGCCCAATCAACAAGCCACGGCGGGTGATTTGCCAGCGTTTGGGAGAATTGTTGCTCATGACGTGGCCTCTTTTTTGAGTGTGGCGGCGTGGGCGATTGCTTGGCGGATGCGGTGATACGTGCCACAGCGACAGTAGTTTTTGTCCATGGCGGTGATGATTTGGTCGGGTGTGGGGGTGGCATTGCCATCGATGAGGGCTGCCGCGGTCATGATTTGCCCACTCATGCACCAGCCGCATTGCGGTACTTGTAGGTCGATGAAGGCTTGTTGGACGGGGTGGAGTGTGCCATCGACATCGGCTAAGCCCTCGATGGTGCGGATTTCTTTGCCCAACACACTATTGACGGGGGTTTGACATGATCGCGTGGGTACGCCGTCGATATGGACGGTACAGGCACCACAAATCCCGGCACCACAGCCGATTTTGGTACCGGTCAGGTTGAGTTCGTCACGTAATACCAGCAACAATGGCCGACTATCGCCATTGTCGGGGATGGGGTATGTTTTTTGATTGATGATTAATTCCACGGAACATCCTTTCGTGTTGTCACTCTTAGTAGTATACCGATTTTTGCAAAATTAATCACTGAGGGGAGTGAGTAATATTTTGAGACCTTGTTTGGCTTCAAATTCGGCGAAGGCCTGATGCCATTGGTTGATGGGGTAGACGGCACTCACGATGGCCTGGGTATCGACTTGGCCACGGGCCATCAGCCGCAACGCGCGGTCCCAGGCATGGGGCACACTGGCGTTACTGCCGGTGACGATGAGCTCTTTGTAGCAGACCTGATCCATGTCCCAGGCAATCGGTTTGCCAAACAGCCCAATCTGGGTATAACGGCCGCCTCGGCGTACCAATTGGAGCAACTGCTGGGCGGCAGCGCCGGCCCCCGCACATTCAAGCACGATATCGGCACCCAGTCCCTCACTCATCAAGTCAATTTGTTGCCCCACATCGCTGGTGCTGACGTCGATGACGTGGGCTGCCCCTAGTTGGCGGGCAATGGCGAGGCGGGCCGCATCTGCCGCCGTCCCCAGCACCACCACATGCGCGCCTGCTGCTACGAGTACTTGTAAGGTCAGCATGCCGATGGCGCCGGGACCAGCAATGACGGCGATATCGCCGGGGGTAATGCTACTGAGGTCGATGGCATTGACCACACACGCGAGTGGCTCAGTCAATGCCGCTGCTTGGTCACTGACATTGGCGGGGATTTGATGGATGTTGGCGGCAGGGACCCGTACATAGCGGGTAAATCCGCCGTTGACCGCCGACCCAATTGATTTGCGTTGTAGGCAGAGATTGGGGCGGCCATTGCGACAATGCCGACACTGGTGACAGGTCTGATAATAGGTTTCGCTCGTCACTCGCATGCCCACGTGGATGTCGTGGACGTCTGCGCCTACCTCGACAATCCGGCCAGCGATTTCGTGTCCCATTACCACGGGAGGGACGGTGCGAAATTCGTCGTGGTAGATATGCAAATCGGTCCCACAAATTCCCGTATAGGCGACTTCGATGATGACATGCCCGGGGGTAACGACTGGCACATCAACCGTGCCGAGTGTCACATTCCCGACGCCAGGGGCTATTTTCATGACTGCCTGCATGGTGATTCCTTTGATTATGATGACAAAAACTGCATAGTCTTATTGTAGTAGATAGTACTGTCGTGTAGGATAAGATGCCAAAATACCCGTATAATCGAATTATCGTGAGACTACTACTAATTTTGATATGAAAGGGGCATGTGATGCGCCGATTTGACGATAAAGTGGTGTTGATTAGTGGTGCGACCAGTGGCATCGGGCTGGCCACGGCGCAACGGTTGTTGTCCGAAGGGGCCCAGGTGGCCTTTTGTGGCTTTGGTGAGGCTGCCGCCGCCGAGTTAGTCGCCTATGGGGCTGGTCGAGCGCACTACATCAATGTCGATTTGGCCGATGCTACTGCCTGTGCCCAGTTTGTCGACACAAGTATCCGCCGCTTTGGCAAAATCGACGTGATTATCAACAACGCCGCCTCGGTGGCTCGCAGTACCCTCGAATCAACCGATGCAGATTTTTTTGATACCATGATGGCCATCAATGTGCGGGCACCGCTGTTGATTATGCGTCAGGCCTTGCCCTACCTGCGCGCCAACCCCAATGGCTCGGTGGTGCTCAATATTGGCTCACTCAACGCCTATGTAGGGGCGAGTAGCCTGCTGGCGTATTCCACCAGTAAAGGGGCCTTGGTGACGATGTCGCGCAATTTGGCTGCCGCTCACCGCCACGAAGGCATCCGTGTGCAGGTGTTGAATGTGGGCTGGACCAATAGCGAGGGCGAAAACGAACTGCAACAGCGGCTTGGGAATGGCGCCGAATGGGCCACCGTGGCCGGCAAAACTCGCCCCACTGGGCGGTTGTTGCGCCCCAACGAAATCGCCAACGCCATTGCGTTTTTTGCCAGCGATGAAGCCGCGGCGTTTTCGGGTGCGGTCATCGATCTCGAACAAATGCCCATTCGGTAAGCTGTGTACGGCGAAAGGACCACGCTATGGCGACCAAACCCACCCGACCAATGGAGTCGACCGTCACCCGCACCTTTCGGGCGGCAGTCAAAATCGGTGAAGACTACGTGACCATCGAAGAAAGTATCGCGTTGCCCCTCGATGCCAGCGATGCTGACATTGCCAATGCGGTGGCGTTGGGTTGGCGCATCTATGCCCAACAGCGCGACGCCGGCGAAGCCCAAATCCTCGAAGCCCGCGAATCATACGGCGCTGATCGCGAGCGGGGCGCATTGCCATCACAATTGCAACGTATCGACGACCTGCAAAAGATTCTTGGCTGGGATGCAACCCAGCTCTCCACCTACCTACAAGAGCGTCGCCTCGATGTGCGTCAATTGACGCGTCGCCAAGCCTCACACCTGATTGACCAGTTGCGACGCCTGCTCGACGAGCAACAGCGCGACGACGGCCCCATCACCAAAGGCCAACACGAAACCTTGCAACGCATGGCCACTACCTATGGCCTCGAGCTGGACGCCGCGGTCAGTCAATATTTGGGGCTTGATGTGCCCGCAGAGCAACTCACCTTTGGTGAAGCAAGCAAACTCACGGCACTCTTGCAACCCAAACGCCGCCGTACCTAAATGTAGTCCAAAATTGCCCAATCGGCGCGTACCTTTTTGGCAGCGGTCAACGGTAGATAAGTGCAACATTCGTACAGAGGTGCGAATGGACTTATCGAAGGAGGCTGATATGCGTATCGTACTTGGCACATTGAACCGGGTTGAGTTGATTGGTTGGGTGGGTGCTGACCCCGATGTGAAGACCATCGGCAAAGACTCCAAGCTCTGCACCTTCAACGTCAGCACCAAGCGCATGACGGGTCGTAGCAACGGCGCCATGCAGTACGAGTCGGAATGGATGACCGTCGAGGCCTGGGACCGCGTGGCGGATCGCTGCATCAAGAACCTGCACCGTGGTAGCCGGGTAATGGTGTTGGGCAGCTTGTTGACTCGCTCGTGGGAAGATCGCGAAACGGGGCAACGCCGCTATCGTACCATCGTCCGCGCCACCGAGTGCTTGGCATTGAGCGCTACCGAGAACGACGATAGCCACGAAGAAGTCGAAGACGACGAATCAGTCATGTCGTAAGCTCCGTGGTTCGTGCCCGCAGACAATCCCCCCGTGTAGATGGTGGTATCTACACGGGGGGATTTGGTTTGTGCAACGCAAATTTATTGCGCCAGTTTTTTGTCGAGGCGCCGTTCGGCCTCGAGGCGTTCGAGCTCGTAGTCGTTGAGGTCGACAAAGTGCATATGCGCTGCCAGCTCGGGGTGCACCGTGGCGATAGCATGGTAGATTTGTTGGGCCACGGCGCGGTAGGTGGGGTGGCCTTGGGGGCTCGAACGCAATTCACACAAGTGGTAGGCTTCGCGCAAATTGAGGGTCACCTGCCAGCGCATCAAACAGGCCATCGGCACCACGTATTGTGATACCTCACCCAATTCGTCGTTGACGACCCGTGCCAAATCGCTGGCCCGTTCGATGGCCACGCAGTAGGGTTCTTCGAGGTGGGCGGCGCGTAACTCGGGGGGCACCATATATCCCAAATCGCCGCCAAAGGGTTGGCGGGTCTGGGTCAAAATCCGGTGGCGTTGCAAGTCACGATAGGCGCCAATATCGGCAATGATGTCAAATGTGTAATGGGCTTCTTCAAAGGCCCGCCCCGGTTTGTGGAAGCGTACCGCCCGATCCCCTGCCGCCGCCGCAATGATGGCTACCTGCTCGCCATGGGGCAAGGTGGCGACGTGGGCGTGGACCTCACTGAGCGACAGTGATGTATGCGGGTAGAGCGCCGCACTCGCCACCCGCAACAGCGCATCATCGTCATAGCGCACCAAGGTGACCTGCGGAGTAGCGCTGGTAATTGCGCCGCTGGGGAGTGTACCTGCAATGGTGGTGAGCTTTTGGCGAATCGATGACATATAGGTGCGCATGGCACTGCCACGGGGGGTTTTGGCACGTTTGACAAACGAGGGGATGAGCCCATCGAGGGCTTGTTGCAACTGATCGCTAATCTGTTGCATTTCGGGCATGTCGTGCGACCCTAGCCGGGTAATCAGGTATTCAAAGGCCCGACCATTGCCAAACAGCCCCACATTGGTACGGGTGGCCATCGGCAACAACCCCCGCAAGATGTCAAAGGATTTGGCACGGGTAGCCGAATTGTAGGCCCGCTCGCTGGTTTGGGCGTCGCGGGGAGTGCGACTGCGCACCCACGCCATGGTGGGCTCGAGTAGCGCGCTATAGGTGTCAAACAAATGATCGAGGGTTGCCTCGTAGGCCTCGGCCCAGCGCGATTGCATGATGGTCGATTCGCGCACATAGCGGTATTGGCCATTGACTTTGGTGGTGAAGTTCACATAGCGCGTCGATTTCTCGAGCGGACTCAGACCAATCCGGGCATCTTCGATGAGTTTAGCGGCCACATTGCTGATTTCTTCGCAGGCCACATGGGCGCCACCCAGCTCGGCCACCGAATCATCGCCATAGCCCACCAGCACCCGGTCATAGAAGGATTCGGCTTGCCCCACCGCCACCAGTTGATTGCGGCTAGCGGCACTGGCGTCAGCCACGAGTTCATGAAACCCTGCTTCGGGGAGGTTGATAAATTCGTCGAGCAAAATCCGACGAATGCTTTTTTCGCTACGGCTATACCGCGAAAAAAGCGCCCCTTTGACGACTTCGGGCAGATTGCGCAACCCAAACACCGGGGCTTCAAGGTCAGTCACAAATGGTGCCAAAATGGCTTGTTCACTGGCGCTAAATTCGCTTGGCTGATGTGTGTGCGTCATCGCAACCTCCTGTGCCCTTGTAGGTGTTACAAAATCTGATCGTCGTCGACGGCGGGATGGGGGATGATGAGGAGCTGGTCGATGTGGGGTGTGGCAATAATCGTCGTCGTGCCACTCGGCCATTGAATCGTCAACGAATTGACCGTGGTGTGACTACCCAGCCCAAAATGTGCCGTTGGCTCCATTTGGCACAAATAGCCACTGCCTCCATCGATGACCTGGGCCACGACCCGGTCGGCATAATTGATGGTAACCAGTGCCCCACGGGCTGGTGCACCGGCGCGGGTCAATGGCCGTACCCGTAGCCAGTGATTACCGTTGGCGGGGACGTGGTAATAGCTGAGTGGTTGTGGTGCTGATTCGCCATGGGCAATCAATAACTCGAGCCGCCCGTCGCCATCAATGTCGGCGATGGCCGCGCCGGTGCCGAGCCCTTCGGGCTCACGAGCATCACCAATGTCGAGTTCGACCCATTGGTTGTTGCGGCGGCCAAACAAGCGATTGGGTTCACCCAAATTATTGAAAAAAAGCTCCGGATTGCCATCGTTGTCGAAATCCGCGGCTATCACCGTGCGAATCCGGCTGGGTTCGGCGAGGGCTGGTGGCGCAATATCACGAAATGCGCTGTCACTACCCCGCACCCACAAGCGATGCGGCCCTTCCCAGTTGCCATAGGCAATGTCGAGTTGACCATCATCGTTGGCATCAAATACCGCCACGCCCCGACCATGTTGCTGGCGATCGCTGATTCCTTGGGCAGTGGCGATGTCGCTGAAGGTGCCGTCGCCGTTATTTTTGAAAAACAAATTGGGACCACGCTCGTTGATGGCCAGCAAATCGACATCATTACCAAAAAACGGCGCTGCCACCACTGCCCGCCCGCCGGTGGCATAATTGACCCCCGCCGTGCGGGCGATTTCGCTCAGTTGCCAGGCTTGATTGAGTTCGTACAGGCGCATTGGGGCGCCGTAATTGGCCACAAAAAAGGCATAGCGGCCACTGCCGGTGCGGTCGATGGCGGTTACCGAGCGCCCCGCACTGCGATTGACGATGGTCTGCATCTCGGGCTGGTCAAACAAGTCGACCCGTTGGCCGCCGTGCAACGCAAACAAGCGATCACCGTGCTGTTTGGGGCCGGCAAAGGTATCGCTGTTGAGCACGTAGATTTCTTCGATGCCGTCGCCGTCGAGGTCGGCGGCAGCGACGCCAATGGCTTGGCGCTGGCTATCGGTGATAATGGCATCGGCGGTGTCGAGCAGGCCGCGGCCGTTCCATTTGAGGGCCAGATTAGGGTAGCCAAAGCCCGTCACAAAAAACTCGAATTGACCGTCACCATCAATATCGCAGACTGCAACGCCATAACTCAAACGGTCGACGTTGTGATAGATTAAGTCATGGCGCGCAATGAACATTACATCCACCCATTTATGAGCACGAACTAACAATATAGTGTAGCACAAATTTTTGTGTAAAGAATATTTTTTGTGTGGTATGTGTTTGTAATCAAAAACGCGTGAGATTGCCTATTGATTCGGCGTGTTATAGTGTGAACCATTTGTGATTGCGCCAAAACTTCTGCGTTGGCATCATTCCATGCCGGTTGCAGTGGC
>DBCF01000109.1:23851-41350 GCA_002292925.1 Roseiflexaceae bacterium UBA965
CTCGCGTCATTCCATGCCGGTTGCCGTGGCAACCGTTGCGTGGAATCTCCCGAGGCTTGTCACTGCATCGGGAGACGACGGGGGGTGGCGTTCAAGTGGAGTCTGTTGATGCGCTATTTATGCCGAATCAATCAGCTGGTGGGCATAGAGTTTGGCATAGATGCCGTTGTGGGCGATGAGTTCGCTATGACTGCCGTCTTCGACAATCAACCCTTGTTGCACCACCAAAATCCGATCGGCGCTCCGTACCGTCGCCAGGCGGTGGGCGATGATGATACTGGTGCGTCCCTTAAACAGCCGCTCGAGGGCTTCTTGCACCAGTGATTCGGTAGTAGTATCGATGCTACTGGTGGCTTCATCGAGGATCAAGATACCGTGGGGCTGCAAGGCAATCGCCCGGGCCAGCGCCAACAATTGCCGCTCGCCTGCCGACAAACTGGCACCGTTGGGTGTTACCCACGATTGGTATTGGGCGGGCATCCGTTCGATAAAGGCCGCCGCATTCGATGTCTGCGCGGCGTCGAGGATGGTTTGATAGGGCACACTGTCGCGGTACAAGCGCACATTAAAGGCGATGTCCCCTTCAAAGGTCACCGGGTCTTGGGGAATCACCGACACCAGCCCCCGCAACGCCAATGGGTCGAGCTGGCGGATGTCGATGTCGTCGAGCAAAATCCGCCCTTGTTGCGGGTCGTACCAGCGCGCCAGTAAGCCAATCAAGCTCGATTTGCCAGCCCCCGTTGGCCCCACGATAGCCACCCGTTGCCCGGCAGGGATGTGCAGATCGATGCCCCGCAAAACCGGTTGGTCGGCATTATATGAAAAATGCACGTTTTCGAGTTTGACATCGCCCGTAAAGGGATTGGTGGGGGGAGTCGCTACTTCGGGAGCTGTTATTGACGATGCTTCACTCAATGTGTATTGGATGCGGTCTGCCGCCCCAAAGGCAATCTGCACCGCGTTGTATTGCTCTGACAAACGGAGTACCGGCTGAAATGCCCGATCGGCGTATTGGATAAACGCCACCAACATGCCCAGCGTCGCCCAGCCTGACAACACCCCTTGACCGCCACCATACAGCAACATGGCCAAGCCAATGGCCGCAATAAATTCTTGCACCATCAAAAACAAGGCACTGTGCCGACGCAACACAATCAAGGCATTGCGATAGGCATTGTTGAAGCCGTCAAACTTTGCAGTGCTCGCGTGTTGCGCACCAAACACCTGGAGCACGGGGATGCCTTGCAGTTGCTCGTTAAGATAGGCGCTGACCCGTGCGAGCGCCGTGCGCTCCCCCGTCGATGACGAGCGTACCCGGGCACTGAAATAGTTCGTCACTACCACCAGTATCGGCAATACTGCCACAACGAGTAATGCTAAGCGCCAATTGATACTAAACATAACGATGATGGTCACAAGCAGTGTAGCGGTTTCGGTAACGATGGTGACCGCACTTGTCGATATGAGGGCACTCAAGGTGTCGACGTCGCTGGTAAGCCGAGTCACCAAATCACCGACGGGATTGCGATGGAAGAACGCTTGGTCTTGTGACATGATGCGGTTGAACAGATTGGTGCGCATGTCTGATAAGGCGCGTTGACCGGCTTTTTGTAAATAATAACTATAGACGTACTGGATGATAAACATGGCAATGGCGGTACCGCCATAGAGCGCCGTAATCGGCCAAAGGTCTGCGGTATCGCCCGTCGCAATCGGACCGTCAATGGCCCATTGCAACAATGATGGCGGCACCACATTGAGTCCTGCGGTAACGCCGAGTAATACAAATGCAATTGCAAGTGGGCGCCAATGCGGTTTGACAGCGTGATACATCAGCTGAAATAGAATGATATCTGGCCCTTGCGTGCTACGTGGTTTAGGTGTCATGTGCCATTGTTACCATGTATAGAATGAATATTGAGTTAGTATACACCCGTATGCGCTGTGGGTGTGCAATCGGGCACTAATCACCATGGTGCATATTATTTGACGTGGGTCGTGATTGTTAATACATTGATGTCTCGCTATAATGAAAACAACAATGCAATCTTATTTGACCGCCATGGCCGTGCCCCGCATCATTGATGTGCACGCAGGATGTGCTTGTGCTGGCGTATTTATGCGAATTTCTTACAAATACATAGATTCATAAAGATATTTATAGAGTAAAATTAATAAAATACGACGACTATGTTAGCACAATGTAATACATATAGCTACCACGTGTTTGTGTTGATATGGTAGGATAAAGACATTACTAAAACGGCGAGGATATTGTGACTACCACCAAGAACCCTATTATTAGTGTTCCAACTCGATATGTGATTGCAGAACAACAAGACGCTGCGCTCTGGGTCGTCGATCAAGAGCCGTGGCGACGTTGTTGGTTTTGTGATAGTCGATTGGGTTTACCAAGTGACGAATATTGTGGTTCATGTGGTGCCCGTTTTACCCCACGGCGTTACCGAGGTGAGTTTCACAAGACGCCTGTAGCGGGTTTATTGCTTGAACTCGCAAAGAACAGTACAATCAAGTTAGACAACTTACGACTGCCAGTCGTATACGAAACGCTCTATGTTGATGATGGTGCAGTGGTATTGGCCCGCCCCGTTGATGGTCAAACATTAATGCCACTAGCGGCGCACGATTCGTTGTTGTTAGCGCATGCGTTTTTTAGTGGTGCGCTACAGTTGTATCGGGCTGGGTATACCCTTGGTGCAATAAACCCACTCGATGTGGTGTTTCATAATGATGCGACAGTGTCGCTTCGGATTGCACCGTATTTGACACGAACCACTGACTCTGAAGCCCAAATAGTTGCCCAAATCGGTGCGCTCATTAATGCGTTTGTTGATGTCCCACGGATTACGCGGCGGTTTGATATTGCCGATGCCGATGTAAATCCACTACTTGGGATTATCGCTGATATCCGCGCTGGATTACTTGATACGTTCAATCAGTGTATTGCCCGCGTCGAAAGTGTCTTGGTCCCCTATGAGACGCGTCGATTTTTGTATTTGCGCGGTGCAGCCACGACTGATGTCGGACTCAAACGCCAGAGCAACGAAGACAGTGTGTTGGTATCGACGATGCAGTGGTTGCGTGATGGGGGGAATTATTCGGTAGGGCTGTATGCTGTCGCCGATGGTATGGGTGGGCATGCCGCGGGCGAAGTTGCGAGTGCATTGGCGGTAAATTCGATCAATGAGCATATTATTGCCGGTAATTTGACGCAACTCATGCAACCCGTGTTTGGCAACGATGTATCGGCAGTGGTGCAGTGTATCGATGATGCAGTGCAATACGCTAATCAACGCATCATCCACGAAGCGCGGCAACAAGGTAACAACATGGGGACGACGTTGACCATGGCATTGGTGCTTGGCGATACTGCGTATATTGCCAATATCGGTGATAGTCGTACCTATTTGTGGCGTGATGATCAACTGCGACGAATTACCAATGACCATTCATTAGTCATGAAACTCGTTGAACTTGAACATATCATCGAAGCCGATATTTATACGCATCCCCAACGCAACGGGGTGTTACGCTCGATGGGTGTGACCAATGCTGCCGAAATCGATATTTATATCGAGCGATTACGCCCTAATGATATGCTGTTGTTGTGTAGCGATGGCCTGTGGGAAATGGTGCGTGATCTCGATATTGCAACGATTTTACGGCGTGGTGGTACGGTTGATGAGATGGCTAATGCGTTACAGGCTACCGCAAATGGCGCTGGTGGCGATGATAATATTAGTGTGATTTTGGTTCGCTGTGAATCGTAAATACGCCGAGAACAAATTCTCGCGGTGAATGAGGTGAAACATGAAATGTCCAATGTGTGGGGAAGTGAATAAACTAGATGTGCGCTTCTGTGAACACTGTGGCGCACGTCTTGATGCCCCGACAACAGACGCACCGTCGGTTGCACAAGTCATTATTCCTGCGTTAACTTGTACGAAATGCGGTGCGATTGTCCTCCCTGGTGAGACAAACTGTGATAATTGTGGCCAAGCAATTGCTCCCGTGTTTGCAGGCAACAACCAAACCAGTGCCGAGCTCCATGTGGTCGATTTACCCCGCGAAGGGTTTGCAGATACGGCCGTCGATATGAACAGCATCCACAAAAACACCCAATCAAGTGGGACGTCAGGTGCAATTGAATACCGCATCGAAAACACCCCCACAGAAACACCAGCGCCTGAAGAGGCCATTTATACCACGCACGTAGAAGTAGTCGAGGTCGTATCTGATCCGTTGAGCGAGCCGATTACCCACAATGCAGAACCAATCACCCAAGCAAATCAATCGTTGCCCAATATCGACGAGCCAGAAGTAGCGCCTGCGGTCGCATCAGTAGACGCCGAATATGTGGTGAGTGATGAAGTCGTCGCCGCACCCGCGCCATTTGATGGTGATGTACAAGCCTTGAAGAAGCGCCGCCAAGAACTCGAAGAAGAAATTACCCGTCAACGCGAAATCATGAAGCAACTCGACCATATGCGTCGTGCATTCCGTGAAGTGACACCCCAAGCGGTGTTGATGGGGCTTTCTGAAGCCGAAGAAAAACTGAAAACGGCCGAACAAGAAATGGAGAGCTTGCCGATTCCTCCTGAAATCGACCCGGCAGTGATTGAGCGCCTCCAAAAAGACCTTGCTCGCCAAATCGAAATCATCGATCAATTTGAGCAATTGCAACGCACCTTTGGCTCTGCGACCCCGCGGGCAGTGCTCCAAGGGATTATCGATGCCCGCCAAACCGAAGAACGTATTCGTGCCGATCTTAAGGAATTCGGCGTGGATGTGATGGTTCCGCGCTCGGGGAGTGCCGCCGTTGCTGCTGTTCCGCCGGTTGTTGCGCCACCAGCACCAGTAATCTCGCCAGTCGTGGCCAACTTACCGGTCGCTACCCCACCGCCAGCAGCTCCTATGGTGCCTGCAGCGCCAGCAGACATGCTTCAGCCCGTCGTAAACACCTTGATGCCGGTACCGTCACATTCCTTAGAACCAGTGGTTAACCCCGTCATCAACCCTGTTGCCCCAGCTGCACGTTTACAACTCGAATCAGGGACGATTGTGCCGTTACCGACGGGTCGCCGCGAAATCATCATCGGGCGTGATGACCCCATTAGTGGGGTGCATCCCGAAATTGATATGACCCCGTATGGTGCCGAAAGCGGTGGTATTAGTCGCCGCCATGTGCGTTTAACGATTATCGACGGTCAATGGATGATTACCGACTTACAATCGACCAATCATACACGCGTCAATGGAGTACGAATTGATCCAGGTGTACCAACCCCCTTGCCCGATAGCGCCCAAGTTGTGTTGGGGCGTATCGGCTTTATCTTCCGTAGCTCGTAAGCAATGACAAACCACATTGTTGCGGGATTGAATGAATCACAACGCCGGGCTGTCGAAGCAATCGACGGTCCGGTGCTTGCGTTAGCGGGTCCTGGCAGCGGCAAAACCCGCGTCCTCACCCATCGGATCGCCAATCTCGTCGGCAACCACGATGTGGTGCCCGAGCGTATTTTGGCAGTGACCTTTACCAACAAAGCTGCCCGCGAAATGCGTACCCGTATGCGTGATTTGCTTGGTGCCACTGTGGCCGAACGCATCGATATCGGTACTTTCCACAGCCTTGCGGCCCGCTGGCTCCGCCGTGATGGCACCAAAATCGGCTTGCCTGCGAGTTGGCTGATTTATGATGACGACGATCAACAACGCTTGATTCGCCGTATCACCAAAGAACTCAAACTCCCCGAGAAGCCCTTTACCCCACGTAATGTGCTGGCGGTTATTTCGAACGCCAAAAACGAATTGATTGACGTGGCTACCTACACCGCGTCTGCCCGTTCACCAGAAGTACGCATGTATGCCTTGTGCTATGCACGCTACGAAGAATTGCTACGGATTGCGGGTGCCGTCGACTTTGATGATTTGTTGTTGCGCACCATTGATTTGTTTCGCACCGAAGCCCTGGCGTTTTATCATTCCCGTTATCGCTATATTTTGGTCGACGAATACCAAGACACCAATCGCGCCCAATACGAAATGGTCAAGGCTCTTGCCAAAGGGGCGGGGAATATTTTTGTGGTGGGTGACGATGATCAATCCATCTATGGCTGGCGCGGTGCCGATGTCCGTAATATCCGGCGTTTCGATGCCGACTTCCCTGGCGCTCAAGTGATTATTTTGGCCGAAAACTACCGTAGTAGCCAGATGATTTTGGATGTGGCTCAATCCTTGATCGACGCGTCGCCGCGCCGGGTTTTTCGCAAAGAATTAACCGCCCAAACCAGCGGTGGTGAAGCAGTTACGTGGCGTGAATATAGCGACCAAAACGACGAAGCACAACGGGTTTGTGATGCCATCGAGCATATCGTCGTTTCGGGGAGTGGGCGCTTTAGTGATTGTGCCATCATGTACCGCACCAATGCCCAAAGCCGCGCATTCGAAGAAGCCTTGGCCCGCCGGCGTATCCCCTATGTACTGGTTGGGGGGATGCGCTTTTATGAGCGACGTGAAATCAAAGACATGTTGGCGTGGTTGCGTTTGATGGCCGACCCCCACGACGATGTATCGCTCATGCGAGCTCTTGACTTCCCGAGTAGCGGTGTCGGAGCTGCTAGCCAAGACCATGTCAATAGCTGGGTGGCGACCAATCGTTGCTCGTGGTACACCGGGTTGACACAGTGTGTCAATGACCCACAAGCGATTCCAATGCTCAAAGGAGCACCGCGCCAACGGCTGGTGCAGTTTGCGCTGAAGCTCCAACGATTGCTCAATCAGACCAATCTGGTGTCACTGCTCGATGTATTTGATGCGATTTTGATTGAGACACTGTTCTCTGCCGCACTCAACGAAGAATACGGCGAAACAGATGGCGAATCACGGATGGAAAACGTCACTGAGCTCCGACGGGTTGCCGGTGAATATCTCTTGTTGCCCATCAATGAACAATTATCGCGCTTCCTCGAAGAAATCGCCTTGGTGTCAGATGTCGATCGTCTCAATACCTCAGATAATCACGTGGTCTGTATTACCATGCACCAAGCCAAGGGCTTAGAATACGACAACGTCTTTTTGGTGGGGCTTGAGGACGATTTGTTGCCCCATGTCCGTACTCACCAAGATCCCGCCCAAGTCGAAGAAGAGCGCCGGATTTTGTATGTGGGTATCACCCGTGCCCGCAAACGCTTGGCGATGTCTCGTGCCAATCGACGCCTTAATCGTGGTCAATACATGAACACGATTGGCTCGCGCTTCCTCAAAGACATCCCGAGTAAACTCTTGTCCAATACGGCGATGGGCAGTCGGGTTGGTGCCCGCACCATGGCAACCCCGAACCCTACCTATCAAGGCTGGGGTACGGCAGCCGCCTTCCAAGCCAACAAAGCCGTCACACCACCGCCACCCATCGTGCTTGAAGTCGGTGATGTGGTGCGGCATCAACGCTTTGGTGAAGGGGTCGTGTTGGCGGCCAAAGTAGTTGATGACGATCTCGAAGTCGTAGTCAAGTTTAGCGATGATGCCGTCGGCGAAAAACGCTTAATTGCGAGTTTTGCCCGACTCGAGCGGATACACACTAACAATTAACGGTGCACCTGCCATAATCGGAGCTGGGCGTCGAGTTGTTGTTGGTTGGCGACCTTTTTGAATTTGGCACCCGAAACGCCATGCACGGTTCGTTGACACGATTCCCAGGTGGCATGGCGTTGCAGATTACTGCCAATTAAACTCAGGTAGCACGGGAATGCAGTTGGGTCGGCATTGGTGGGCTGTTGTGGTGTGTGGGTAGCGGGAGGCGCAAAAACACTTCCCGTGCCTGAACCCGCTTGTTGTTGGGCAAGGGTATTGGCACGCTCGTTGAGCGGGTGCCCTGCATGGCCTTTGACATGTTGCCAACTAACATGTGCACCATTGACGGCGATAAGTTGTTCCCACAAGTCGCGGTTTTCGACGGGTTGTCCTTCGCGGGTTTTCCAGCCGTTTTTTTGCCAACCTTTGACCCATTTGGTGATGCCATTGATGAGGTATTGACTGTCAGTAATGACCCGCAATGGGCGTTGGGTAGGAGCGCGTTGGAGCCCGGTGATGGCTGCTTGGAGCTCCATGCGGTTGTTGGTAGTATGGGCGTCAGCGCCGCTATATTCGTTGTGCTGTGTGCCATCAATGACGATGGCGGCCCAGCCACCGCGCCCCGGGTTGCCCGAACACGCGCCATCCGTGATAATATCTACTGAGTTCATTGAAATCCTTAGGGTGATATATGCAACGTCTACTCGTGCGTATCCTAACATGTTTTATATTGGTTGGGTGTGCGGCTACCACCCAAAACAGCAATATCCCCGATCCTCCCGATGCAGTAGTCTATCAAGTGCGTAGTAGCTCAAGCTTGCCTGGCGTCATGGATGCGTATGCACTCAACATGTATGCCATGCTTCGCGCCAAAAGCTACCGCGTCACCCAAGATATTAGCTATGTACGGGTCATGCAACCCATCGAAGCCGTGGCGCAAGTGTATGATCAATCTGCCACTGCCCAAGGTTGGTCGATCGACACCCCTATGCCGCCCCGTGAACGACGTATGTTGCGGTCGTATCGCAAAGGCAATGCCGTGGTGATTGTGACGTTTTTTGCTGAAGTCAATAATCGTGATGGTATCGTCGTGATGCGGATTACAGCCGAGCGGTAGTGTCGCACGCAGTTTTCTACACAGACAACCAATTGGGTTATATAATACCTAGGTTATTATTGTTATTGGGCCGATTGAGGAGTAGCATGAAGCAGTTTTGGCGGATAGGATTAGTCTCGTTAGGGTTGGTGTTTTTGGTGGCGTGTGGTGGTGGTGCCGTGGTTATCCCTGATCCCATTAGCAAGGTTGAAACCACCGAAATCAGCGATGCCACCGTAAAAAGTGTGGTGAGTGAATGGCAAAGTACGGCGCGTAAAGGGCTCGAGACTGGCACAGTCAAACCCGAAACTATCGTCGAAACAATCTATCAAAGCAGCGCAGATCTCAATGCTATTGCTGATTATTACAACAAAGCCTTGGGGACGGGCGGTTGGACCTACAAAACCCGCACACCTGGCTTGCAAGAGGGCTTCTTTTTGGCAGCCTATGAGAACGGTAATAAATCACTGGTGATTGGTGCGCTTGATTTGACCAAGTTTGCGGGCAATGGTACATACGTGTATGTATTGTCTGGTGACAAATAAACGAGTTTAACCAACCAAAAGCGGTGCGCCCATCACTGGGCGCACCGCTTTTTTGTGTGTCTGTGGGATTATTGTGCCAGCGCTAACGCTGAAGTAATCGTCCAGGGAGCGAGTCCTACCACGATAATCGCGACCGTCACCACAATCATTGCAATCATTGACGTCAATGGAATGCGTGTCGGTTCGCTGGTCTCGCTGTCGCCACTGTACATTTGCAACATACAGCGCACATAGAAGAACGCCCCGATGGCGGATGCGACGGCGGCAGCCACTGCCAACCACGCCAACCCACTCTGCCAGACTGCCGTGATAATCAAGAATTTGGCAAAGAACCCAGCCGTTGGTGGTACACCGGCCAGTGACAACAACGCCAGTGACATGACCACACTCAACCATGGGTGGCGTTGCCACAACCCGGTCAAGTCGGCAATGCTCATATCGCTACCGTCATTGGCTTCGAGCAACATCACTACTGCAAACGCAGCGAGATTGGTGATGGTGTAGGCGGCCAAATAAAAGATAGCTGCCTGTAACCCATTGGCGTCACCACTGAGTACCCCAAGCATGACAAACCCGGCATGACTAATGCTCGAGTAGGCCAACATGCGCTTGATACTGGTTTGGCTAATGGCGACGATGCTCCCCACTGCCATGGTGGCAATGCTGACCCCAATCAAGATGGGGCGCAATACCAGTAATTCGGTGCCAAGTATCTGCAAAATGCTGACGATTGCCACAAACCCAGCGACCTTGCTCCCTACCGACATAAAGGCGGTGATGGGGGTTGGTGCACCTTGGTAGACGTCTGGCGTCCACATGTGGAAGGGGACCAGCGATACTTTGTAGCCGAAGCCAATCAGCATCAAGGTCACGCCTACCCAAAAATAGCCCCGTTCGATCCCACTAGTGGGAATGTGGGTGGCGATTTCGCTCAAGGTCAAATACCCGGTGGCGCCAAAGGTCAGCGCAATCCCAAATACCAAAAATCCTGCGCCAAAGGCACCGATAATCAGATATTTGAGCCCGGCTTCTTCCGAAGACAAGCGAGGGAAGGCGATTGCGGTCAATACATACAATGCGATTGACAACAATTCCAACCCGAGGAACAACATCACGACGCTACTGCCTTGTGACAACAGCAACATACCACCGCTGGCGAGCAACATCAAGATGTAGGTTTCGCCACGTTCGATGCCTTGCTTGGGTAATGCGTCACTCGCCAACAAAATACTGATGGCGGTGGCAGCCAAAATGATGATATTGACCAATTGTGACATTGGACCATAGCTCACCGCCCCGGCAAGGGTAGTCCCGGCAGTGCTGTATTGGCCTGCCACCAAGGCGACTACGGTTACTGCAAAGGCCAGCAACGCAGTGATGCGTTTGCGCCCTGCAGGCACGAACAAATCAACAATCAGCAGAGCTGTTGCCGACCCAAAAATAATCACCAGTTGCAAAATAACCGAGTAATCAATACTTGGCAACGCAATTTGTGCCATATCGTTCTGCTCCATACAATCACGGCGCGGCGCCGCAGTGCGTTACGGTTGCGTGGCACCTTGGGTCAAACTCTGTACCAGTGCGGCAATGCTTGGTTGCATGGTGCCGAGAACCACCTGGGGATAGAGTCCAATCACCAACATCGCCACGACTAACAGCCCCAGCACCAAGAGTTCACTCTTGCTGGCTTCGGGAACTGCCGACGTAACCGATACTTCACCCATAAAGACCGTGCGATACATGCGCAACAAATACGCTGCCGATACGATTATCCCGAGTACCGCAAACACGACAAACGTGAAACCGATGTGCGGTGATACCCATGCACCTTGTAACGCCAAGAATTCCCCAATGAAGCCGTTTAGGCCAGGCACGCCGATTGATGCAAAGACTGCAACTAGCGCGAGTGAACCCAAGCGCGGTGCGCTCAGCCATGCCCCACTGAAGTTGTCTGCGATACGACCACCTGGTTGGCGTGCAAGGATTCCCACAATCAAAAACAGTGCACCGGTGGTGATACCGCTGTTGATCATGGTCAAAATTGCGCCGCTCATCCCTTCGGCCGTCTGTGAAAAGATCCCCAACATCACAAACCCAAGGTGGCTAATCGTGGCATATGACAACAATACCTTCATGTCACGTTGCCCAAAGGCAATGATGCCACTATAGATGATGCTAATCACGGCCAAAATCGCAACTGCTGGGGCTGCCCATGCCGACGCATGGGGGAAGAAGGGAATTGCAAACCGGATGAAGCCATAAGCGCCGATTTTTACCAAAATCCCGGCAATGTCCACCGACCCGTTGTCGGGGGTAGCTGCCTGGGCTTGGGGCATCCAGGTATGGAATGGCCAAATCGGAGTTTTGATGGCAAAGGCGATAAAGAACCCGGCAAACAACAACCGCTCGAGGTTTTCGTCGATTTTGAGGGTACCATTGGCAATCGCAGCACTCAGTGCCACGCTGTCAAAGGTCATTACGCCGGTTTGTTGCCAGTTGACATACACCAAGCCGGCGATGCTCACCAACAAAAAGACCGACCCCACAAAGGGATAGACAAAAAACTTGGTGGCTGCGGCGCGGCGCTCGCCGACTCCGTACAACGCAATCAACAGCGCCGTGGGAATCAACGTCAATTCGAAAAAGACATAGAACAGTAACAAGTCGGTGGCCACAAAGGCCCCAATCAAGCTACTCGCGAGGAGCAACAACAGCGCATAAAACGCCCGTTGGTTGCCATCGGTTTGTTGACGGGCGGCAAAAATCGCCAGTGGCGTCATCAATGTCGCCAAGATGACCAGCCATACACTGATGCCGTCGACACCGACGGCGTAGTGCAAGCCCATCGCGGGCAACCACGTCTGTTGCTCGACCATCTGGTACCCAGCGGTCGGTGCAAGACTCACGCACACGATTACTGCCAGGACGAGATTGATGATGCTCACTAGACCTGCGATGCTCCGTTGCATACCGGTGGCTTGCCGTGGTGTTAACAACACCAGCAATGCCCCTAGCAACGGCGTCGCAATCAATAGTGATAATAACGGTATACCTAGCTGGTTCACGAACACCCCACACCCAGGTGTAGCAGGCCTGCTACATCCCGACTACGCGCCGATTACTACATATCCGACGAGAACGACGACGCCAATCAAAAAGACCAAGGCATAGGTGCGCACGTTGCCGTTTTGGATGCGTGCCACCGCCTGTGAAAACCGACCAACCATTCCGGCACTGCCTTCAACCAAAATCCCATCAATGGCTTGTCGGTCAAAGACTTCGTGCAAAAAGGCCGATAAGGTGCGGTAAGGTTTGACGAAAATACGCTGATAGACATAATCTAATCCCCAGCCCATTTCGAAGCCCTTCCAAATGTCGCCGAGGTAATAATGCGCCGGATCTTCGTCACCTGGTGTGATACGTGCGCCAATCGGTCCGCTATAGATGCGGTAGCCGAGATACCCCGACCCCGTCGCCAGTAGCACCGTCACTGCGGCAAAAATCCCCATGCTCAAGGTGAATAATTCAGCCTCTTGGTGCAATACGGGGTTGAGCCAATCGCTCAACCAATGCACACCCGGCAAATTCATCAGACCACCCAACACACTCGCAACGGCGAGGATGTAGAGGGGCCACTTCATGCTACCGAGATCCTCGTGGGGGTGGGCATCTTTGTCACGTACTTCACCGGCAAAGGTCAACGCCACTTGACGTCCCATATAAAATGCCGTGAACAATGAGCTCAGGAGCAAAATAACGGTGACATTGATGTTTTGCGCACTATACCAGGCATGGGCGATGATTTCGTCTTTACTCCAGAAGCCAGCCAACGGGAAGATCCCCGAAAGAGCCAAGGCTCCGACAATATAGACCAAGAAAATCACCGGCATGTGTTTGCGTAAGCCACCCATGCGGCGCATGTCTTGCACATCATGCATACCGTGGATAATCGCACCGCTACCCAAAAAGAGCAACGCTTTGAACAATCCGTGCGTCAGCAAATGGAAGATAGCCGCCGTGTAGGCGCCCATCCCTGCTGCGGCAATCATGAAGCCTAATTGTGAGATAGTCGAGTATGCTAGCACCCGTTTGATGTCAAATTGGGTAATCGCTGCCGTTGCACCAATCAAGGCGGTGGTGGCACCGATTATTACGACCCACCCTGCAGCATCGGGTGCCAAATCAAACACGGCATGGGTACGGACAATCAGGTACACACCTGCCGTCACCATGGTGGCGGCGTGGATGAGTGCTGATACCGGAGTCGGACCGGCCATGGCGTCTGGCAACCAGACAAACAATGGCAATTGGGCTGATTTACCAACCACACCCAAAATAATCAAGAAGGCGATGCCACTGACGAGACCGACATTGCCAAATGCGCCGAGGCTAATCGTGGTAAACGATGCGTCGGTTAATTGGCTGACAAAACCGGACAAGCCGTCACTGCCAAAGAACGACAAGGTGCCGAAGTGCGACACGATTGCCATCATCGCAAGTAACAACCCGGCATCGCCGACGCGGTTGGCCACAAAGGCCTTGGCAGCAGCTTCGCTGGGCACAATCCCGGGTGCCACGTTTTTGCGATCAAACCAGTGACCGATGAGCAAGAACGAACAGAGCCCGACCCCTTCCCAACCCAAAAAGAGCAAGAAGAGATTGTCTGACATCACCAAAATCAACATGGCAAAGACAAACAAATTCATGTAGGCAAAGTAGCGTCCTGGGCGACTATCACCATGCATGTAGGTGATAGAGTAGATGTGGATGAGGGCACCGACACCCGTGATGAGCAATGCCATCACTGCAGTGAGCGGGTCAAACCACAATCCAAACGAAACGTTGACACGCCCCACGGCTAGCCAGTCCCACAGGGTAATGGCGATGTACCGTGATTCTTCCGCCATGCCTGCCAAGTTAATGACGGCGATAACGGTGGTGATAAAGGCTGCCACGATGCTGAGGCTTGCTACGGTGCCGTTGGCGCGTTCGCCTCGCACGAGGAAGACGTTCAGCAAGAAGCCGGCGAGTGGAAACGCCGGAATGAGGGCAATTAACCAAGAGATTTGCGTCATGAGCTACTCTGCATTCGTTAGCCGCGCGCGGCACGGTTGACGGATACTATCCCTTCAAGGTGGTCATGGTGTCGATGTTGGTCGTTTTTTTGCGCATAAAAATCATCACCAACAACGCCAACCCCACAGCCACTTCGGCTGCGGCAATTGTAATCACAAAGAAAACCATAATCTGTGCGTCGATTGATTGGCGTTGATTGGCAAATGTCACCAGCGCCAGATTGGCGGAGTTGAGCATTAGCTCAATCGACATAAATACCATCAACGTGCTCCGTCGGAGCAATACGCCACACACGCCAATGACAAACAACAATACGCTGAGGCCAATGTAAAAAATCGTCGGTAACATCACTGCCTCCGCTAGCTCTGCCGTTGGTGGAGCACGACGACGCCGATGAGGGCTGTCAGCAACACAAACGACGCGACTTCAAACGGCAATAGGTGGGTCGTAAACAGTGCTTGCGCAATCTGTGCCGGTGACCCAAAATCACTATCGCTACTCCCGACCCGTGCGAGGCTGTCTTGCGACTGTCGCACCAACACCCAGATAATTTCGCCAACCAACAATACCGCCATGGTGATTGCCACGGGGGCTTGCCAGCGAATCGGATTGGCATCCTCTTCGTCGCGTTCGGCACCGAGTAACATCACCACAAACAAAAAGAGTACGATGATGGCGCCGGCGTAGACGATGAGTTGTACGGCAAACAAAAATGGTGCTTGCAGTAGCAGATACAGTACGGCAATTGCCCCGAAGTTGAGCAACAGAAACAATGCACTATGTACCGCGTTCCGGCTGACCAACATGGCAACTGCGCCAATAATGGCGACGATCGCCGTAATCACAAAAATTACCAACTCCATGCGCGCCCCCTACAGGTCGATTTGTGCCGGCGGGCTGGGCCGACGGTTGAGTTGCTGCAACACCGGTGGGATCTCGCCGTGCCCTTTGTCTACGGGGACGAGCATCATTGATTTGTCATAAATCGATGATTTGCGGTCGTAAAACGACAGCTCATACTGATGCTCGAGCACAATTGCATTGGTTGGGCAGGCGTCTTCACAGTAGCCACAAAAAATGCATCGTAGCATGTTGATTTCGTAGCGGGCGGCGTAGCGCTCGCCTGGTGAATTGGGGGCTGCGGGGTCGTTTTCGGCAGGGATGACCAAAATAGCATCCGATGGGCAAGCTGCCGCGCACAACGCGCATCCAATACACCGTTCCATGCCATTCTCAAACCGTTTGAGTTCATGGCGACCGCGGAAGCGCTCGCGAACCGGGCGCTTTACTTCGGGGTATTCCACCGTCACGGGTTTTTTGAAGAGGTACTTGAACGTTGTGCTCAAGCCTTTGATCAGTGCGCCTAGCATGCGATCCTCTCTAGTTGCGCGCCTGCGAACGAACCAGCGTCACGCCACGCTTTGTTCGTTTGGGAGCTGCAAGCACTGTGGTTAGCACTATCACAATCAAACCAATTACACCCATCGCGATTTGCGGCACGACGGCGCCAACGGGGAACACCACGCCAAATACGGCGGTGATGACCACATTGAGTAACGCCAACGGCAGCAAAATCACCCAGCCGAGGTTCATCAGTTGGTCGTAGCGTACCCGAGGTACCGTGGCCCGAATCCATACCGATAAGAACGACAACAGCGTGGTTTTGATCAAAAACGCTCCGAGGCTCATCAGCCCCAATGCCGCATTGCCCACAGTCACGCCGAAACTCGCCGTAACGGCTGCACTCGCTTGTTCGATGCCGGGTAAATTACCACCACCCAAAAAGAGCGTTACGGCAATGGCGTTCATGGCAATGAGTTTGATGTATTCCGACATAAAAAACAAGGCAAACTTCATTGAGCCGTATTCCGTATTGTAGCCACCGACTAATTCTTGTTCGGCTTCGACTAAGTCAAAGGGCGAACGGACGACTTCGGCGGTGCTGGCAATCAAAAAGATGATGAACCCCATAAACTGTGGCACGATGTTCCACATACCGGCTTGGGCATTGACAATGCCTTCGGTGCGTAACGTACCACTTTGCATAACCACACCCAAAATACTCAAGCCCAAGGCTAATTCATACGAAATAACCTGAGCCGATGCGCGAATCCCGCCAAGCATCGAGTATTTGTTGTTTGACGCCCATCCGGCGATGGCAATGCCATACACGCCGATTGAGGTGACTGCCAACAAGTACAAAATACCGACGTCGATGGGAGCGTAATGCAACCAATTGCCACCATTGCCGTCTGGCCAGTTCCCCAAGGGGATGGCTACCCAGATAATCAAGGCGGGCACAACGGCGAAGCCGGGTGCCATCAGATAGACCCAGCGATCAGCCAAGGTGGGGATGACGTCTTCTTTGAAAAAAAGCTTGACGGCATCGGCGGCTGGCTGCAGGAAGCCGCCGAACAATTTTTTGCCACCGGGCAACGGAATATAGCCGGCGCGGTTGGGCCCTACGCGGTTTTGGAAGCGTGCCAGCAAGCGGCGCTCAAACAACGTAAAGTAGGCGAACAAAGTGGTCGCGGCTAGTGCAAGTACCAAACAACGCACTAACAGGATGAGTATCGCAATCCAATCCATCAAATCCTCCTCAGTCCCCTGCTATTCGGCGCGACGAACTGATACACGAGTATATGCCCCTAATGCCAAATTGGTGGGTGCTCCCGCCACATCAGGCATGAGCACTTGTCCTTCAGCTAGGCCTGCATCGATTTGGGCGCGCACCAAGGCGCTCCCCACCGGTGAAGACAAGGCCACGAGATCACCAATGGCAATCCCCCAACGGTTTGCATCGGCAACGGAGAGTACCACGTGGGCGGTCACTTGACGTGATGCCAACTTGGAATCGGTGCTCCACTCGCCACCGTCGTAGGCGCGGACGGGCATTTGCATCAACATGGTGAACTCACCCTTGGGTTCATACACCACCGGTGCGACTACTGCAGTATGCAACGGCGCATTGTTGTCATCGGCAACACTTGCGAGTTGCACCCCCAACCCTTCGCTGTTGCTATAGGAAGTGCCGTCGTAATAAAAGAGCTCATTGGTCTGACGACCCCATGAGTTGATGCTCAAATCGAGACTGGTATAGGTTACGCCGGCAAAACGTGCTTGGGCACTGGCGATTTCGTCAGTCACATCACTGGTGACGGCGTAATTCCAGCCACTTGCAACTGCCGTCCG
>DBCF01000184.1 GCA_002292925.1 Roseiflexaceae bacterium UBA965
CGCGAGGTGTTGCAACAGGCGGTACGCGAAGATAGTGCCCAAGCGCATACGTTGCGGATGATGTTGACGCGGTTGAGCGAACAAAATGAAATTTCGTTGCAGGCCCGTGAGCGCATCACCGATTTGTTGATTTTGTTTGAGCAATTGGGGCGCTTGTTGCGCGACCAAGTCAGTGGCTATGAATTGTTGAGCACGTTGAGTCAACAATTGCGCCTCGACGAACATTTCGTGCGGGCCTATGGGCGGGGTGAAGCCGCGGCCGAGCGCAGTATTGCGGTGCGCCATTTGATTGCCGTGGTGGAGCATTTGCAAATCAGCGCCAATGATTTTTGTGGTTGGTTGGCGGGCTTTGATGCTACGGCTGGTCAAGCCGACGAAGCCCAGCAGGTGTTGTTTACCACCGTGTACCGCGCCAAAGGGCTCGAATACGAGCATGTGTTGATACCGGCGGCGCTCGAAGGCTACACGCCAGCGCACGGCAGTTCGCCCGAAGTATTCGACCGCAACGATCCGCAGGCGGTGCCGGCAGGCTCTGATGCCATCGAAGAAGAGCGCCGTTTGTTTTATGTGGCGATTACCCGCGCCAAGCAATTGCTCACCATCGGTGTGCCATTGCCGGCGGCCGGATTGGGAAGGGATGCGTTGCCATCGGCGACGCCGTCCCGTTTTGTCTATGAAATGAAACTGGCGGCCAGTGAACAAATCCTAGCCAGCGCCCAAACCGACGCCGAAGCCTTGCAAGAAGCACTGACGGAATTTGGCGTGAGCCCGGGAATGTTGGTGCACTTGCAGCGTTATTTGCACGATGATGCGGCGGCGTTGGCGGTACTCACGCGCTTCCGTGGTGAAATTTGGCCGATGCGCCCCCTACGCCCCAAACGGGCATAAGCAGAGTAGTAGCGGAATGCTGAAAGGATTGCACAATGGCAATGTGGCCGTTTGATGCGAATGGACTGCGTAATCAGTGGACGACGATTGTGGCTGATGGATTTGCCGCGCCGGTGCCTGGGGTGGTGTACGATGGCCACCGCCTCGATAGTGGCGTGCCGATGGGTGGCTTGGGGACGGGCTATTTTACGTTGGAAGGCACCGGCAAAATCGGCCTCTGTTCGATTTTCAATGATATCGTCCCACCCCGCCGTGATTTCAAAGAATGGCTACAGGTGCAGGTCAACAACCACTATAGTGTGCCACTGTCGACTGCCGATATCGCCTATTGGGGGCACTTTCCGGTTGCCGATATGGTGTGCACGTTCGCCAATCAACCCTTTACGCTGGGCATTCGGGCAGTGACGCCCTTGATTTTGGGGGATGCAGTGGCCAGCAACATCCCAGCCACATTATTTGAAATTGAAATCAGCAATACCAGCGATCAACCCCTCGATCTTGCCTTGGTGATTACGCCGCCCCAATCAAAAAACAGTAAGGCCGCACAGGTGACGTTGCATGGTGATGGGGTAGTGGTGGCGGCTGATGACGGCCCCCTCACCGGGCGGATTGCCTGTCCGCTCGCACCCCACCAATCCCAGCGCGTGCGGGTGGTGCTGGCGTGGTATGCGCCCCATTGGCGCGATAGCGGCAACGAAGCGCATGTGCATCAGTATGGGGTGCGTTATGCCAGTGTGCAGGCAGTCGCCCACGATGCCTGGCAACGGTTTAGCGAATTGACGACGCGGGTGCTGGCGTGGCAACGGGTGATTTATACCAGTGGGATGCCTGATTGGCTGTGTGACGGGTTAGTGCAGAGCCTATATAGTCTGGCCAAAAACTCTATCTGGATCGCCAAAACCCGTAAAGATGAATGGTGGGGTGTTGAGGGCTGGTTCACCCACAACGAGAGTCATTTGGGCTGTCCCATCACCGAAACGATGGTTTGTCGCATGCATGGCCACTTCCCCATTTTGTTTTTTTATCCCGAACTCGAAGCAGGAGTGCTGGCCGCCTTTCGCCACTTCCAAATTGCCGACGGCGAAATCCCCTTTTCGTATGGTGGTGGGACGTCGATGCGCGACCCCCGCTACCATTGCCAGCACCCCTTGAATCCAGGGCAATACGCCCAGCAGGTCTATCGTTTGTTTGCGCGCACCAATGACCACGCACAATTGGGGCAATTTTATGCGTCGGCCAAAGCCGCCATCCGCTATCAATACACGCTTGATGACGACGACGATGGTTTGGTCAATGACCAAGCCCACGTGCAACCGGGGCAACTTTGGCCCGCCAATCAGTTTTATGATATTTGGCCATGGTGGGGCACGTCGGCGTATGTGGCAGGGACGTGGTTGGCGACGTTGCGGGCGGGGCAAGCGCTGGCGACGGCGATGGGCGATAGTACATTTGCGGACGAATGTACGCAGTGGTTGGTGCGTGGTCAGACTGCTTATCAAGAAAAGCTTTGGACGGGTGAGTATTACCGGCTGTGGCACGATCCGGCAAACACCAGTGGCGAGGGGACGCACAGCGATGTGTCGCTGGGTAATCAGTTGATGGCGCAGTGGTGTGTCAAAGTGGCAGGCTTGGCGGATGTATTGCCCAGTGACCAGGTGGATAGTGCACTACACGCCGTACAGCGCCTCAATATGCAAAGTACTATCCATGGGTTGGTCAATGGGGCCACGGCGACGGGGCAGCGCTATGATTCACGCGACCGCACCAAAACGTCGATTTTTGAGGTGACCATCGACCCCGAGACAGACTTTGCCAAGCAGATTTTTGTGGGTGAAAACTTGTGTGCGGCCATGACCTTTATCTACCACGGCCAGCGCGAAACTGGGCTCGAGATTGCGCGCCGGATATATGCGGCCGTGGCGATTACTAGCCGCTCGCC
>DBCF01000071.1 GCA_002292925.1 Roseiflexaceae bacterium UBA965
ACCAAGCCCTCGGCTACGGGCAACGACACATCGGGATTGGTACCGATGAAGCGGGCACCGGCGTTGATGAGCAAACAGGCTTGGCGCAATTTGGCGTAGGTCATCTCGGTATCGAGGCCCACGATCACATATGCTGGCGCATCAGCACTTTCGACATAATAACCGTCAGCAAACAAGGCGGTGCGCAAGCCGTTCATGCCAATACAAAAAATCTTGGTGCCTTGGGGTGCTTGCGATTCGAGCCACAAGCGCGTCCCAATCGGCGAATTAATGATGTTGGCGGCAGGATAGGTGATATCCATGCCGGCCAGTTTTTCCGAAAACTGCTCCGGGGTCATGGTGGCATTGTTGGTGATACACGCCGTCATGATGCCGTTTTTGGCACAGAAATCAAACAATTCTGCCACCCCCGGCATGCGTTCGTGACCACGGTACAACACGCCGTCCATGTCGAGCAGCAAAGCATGATAGTTGCGTAAATTCATCTATTTCTTTCCTCTACAAATACTGATAGAACCTACATCCGCTCTGCAACCCCGATACCCAACAAGCCAAGGCCGTTTTTGAGGGCTTGGGCCGTGGCCACCGTCAAGGCCAAACGGGCAGTGCGCAAAGCCTCGTCTTCGGCTTTGGCCACTGGACAGTCCCGATAAAATCCCGCAAAGGTGCGGGCGGTATCGTAGCACCATTCGGCAATCACAAAGGTGGCGTAGCGGTCAGCGGCATCGCGCACCGAGCTCGGCATTTTGGCTAATTGGCGCACCAAATCGAGCTCTGACGGATGGTTCAACAACGTGGCATCACAGGCCGGGATGGTGGCAGAGGTTTGGTCACCCAAAATCCGGCGGGCGATTGAACGACAACGGGCATACATGTATTGGATGTAGGGGGCGCTGTTGCCTTCGATGGCCAACATGCGGTCCCATTCGAGGGTGATGTTGCGGCGGGAATCTTGGTAGAGGTCGTTGTACATCACCGCGCCGATGCCTACTTTTTCGGCTACATCGGCCCGCTCGGCTTCGCTCAAATCGGGGCTCGAGGCGTCGACCACTAGGCGGGCACGGTCACGGGCATCGTTGAGCAAATCGGTGAGATAAATCATGTTGCCGGCACGAGTCGAGAGGGGTTTGCCGTGCTGGTCAAAAATCGTCCCGAATTTGACGTGCGATAACTCTACGCCCTCAGGCACATACCCGATGGCCCGTGACAAGGCAAAGAGTTGGCGGAAGTGGAGCTCTTGGGGGGAGCCAACGACGTAGATGATTTGGCTGGGGGTAAATGTTTCCATGCGGTATTTGATACAGCCCATGTCACGGGTGTGGTAGAGCGTCCCCGTATCACTGCGTTGCAACAAAAAAGTGGGCATGTTTTGTTCGAGTTCATTCACCACTACGGCGCCACCTTCGTCGCGGTGGGCCAGCCCGCTGGCCAACGCCTCCGCGATGACGCCGGCATTGAGCGGTGCATAAAAACTCTCGCCGTAGGCGTGATCGAACTTCACCCCCAGCCGGTCATAGTTTTCTTGAATGGCAGTCAAGGTCAAATCGACCATCCACTGCCACAATTCTGTCGCCGTCGGGTCGCCTTGCTCGAGTTTGAGCGACCACATGCGGGCGGCGTCGTGGAGCGATTCGTCTTCTTTGGCTTCGCGGGAATACTGGGCATATAACTTATCGAGTTGCGCCAAAGCTTCTTCGTCTTGACCAGTCGGCTTGCCCCATTTGACGATGGCAGCGATATTCATGCCGAATTGTTTGCCGTAGTCGCCGAGGTGGTTATCGCCGATCACGGTATAGCCAAGGAATTTAAAGATGTTGTAGAGCGCTTGGCCGATAATCGTTGAGCGGATGTGGCCGACGTGCATCAATTTGGCGATATTGACCGACGAATAATCGATGACGATGCGCTGGTTGGCGCCCAAATCGTCGCTGCCGTAGCGATTACCAAGGCGGGCGATATCGGCTAACACACTGGCCACATAGTTGGGGGCATTGATTGAAAAATTCAAAAACGGGCCGGCTGCGCTGGCTGTGGCCAACAACGAATCAGCGCCAAAGCTGATTTGGCTGGCCAACTCGCTGGCGAGTTGAGGCGGGGGCATTTGGCGATCGCGGGCGGCTTTGAACGTAGGGAAGGCCAAATCGGCGGGGATGTTGGGTTTGGGTGCCACCAATTCAATCTGAGCGTCGCTCGCCAAATTGGTGGCGACAATTGCTTCGCGAGCTTGGCGCATCAAGCGGTCTTGGGTATATTCCATATCACACAATCCTTTCGGGTTATGAACTACATCTGTTAATCTTGCCAAAACGGCGCAACCCAGCCCCGTTGCGTCAATACCGCCCGTAATTCGAGCATGGCGGTGTAGGTGGGGAGCACATAGACCACGTGGCCGGACTCAGCTGCCGCCAACATCGCATCCAACGCGTCAGCGATGCGATCGATGCGCGTAATCTGCTGGCGATCAACCCCGGCATACTGCATGCGCACCTGCATATCGGCAGCCCGGGTGCCACTCACGATGATGTGGTGGGTGGTGCCACACAAGCGCTCAAAATCGGCATCCCACAACCACGACACATCGGTGCCATCGGCATCGCGATCGTTGATGATAATCAACAAGCGCACGGGGGCGGCCCAGGCATCCACCAGCATGCGGATGGTTTCACTGGCGCCTACTGGGTTTTTAATCAGTGCCATCACCAACTGATGATTACCCGCCGTAATCACCTCGTAGCGCCCAAAAGCCGCCTGCATCTGTGCCAAGGCTGCCGCCACCACCGACGCCACCCCCAATTGATCGGCGCAGGCATAGGTCGCCAAGGCATTGGTGGCATTATACAAGCCTGGCAAGGGCACCTGGAGCGTGCAAGAGGCGTGGGGCGTGCGCAAGCTGACGTGGGAGCCCACCAGCCCTTGGGCGGTCACCTGGGTGAGCGCATAGGCCGGCTGTGGCCGGGTGAAATCACAGTTGGGGCAGTGATAATGCCCGATGTGCGCATAAAACCGCGCCGTATAGACCAATGCCGCCCCACAACGACAAAATCCGGCATCAGCCAAGTGTGCCACGTTGTCACAGGCGCTGGTGACGTCGTCGTTGCCATAGCCCACGGTGCGGCACGTCAGACTATTGGCCAAGCGGGCGAGTGACGGGTCGTCGGCATGATAGAGCACCACGGTGCTGGCAGGGAGGGTGCGCAAGGCCGTGGCCCAATTATTGGCGATGGAGTCGACTTCGCCGTAACGGTCGAGTTGGTCGCGGAATAAATTATGCAGTACCACGAGGCGCGGTTGGGTTTCACGCACGATTTGCGGCAAAGCGGCTTCGTCGCATTCAAACAAGGCCACATCATAGGCAACGCGGCCACGCCAATCGGCCCCCATCAAGACGGTGGTGGTGACGCCCGAGGTCAGATTAGCCCCCGAGCGATTGTGGAGCACCCGCCACCCGGCAGCTACCAAACTATCCGCAATCATGCGAGTGGTGGTGGTTTTGCCGTTGGTACCGGCCACACAA
>DBCF01000084.1 GCA_002292925.1 Roseiflexaceae bacterium UBA965
CCACTTACCCCTGCCGGCAGTGTTACCCGTCCCCGCAATACGCCATGATCGCGCCAAAATGCACTGTGGATGTGGCCGTTGGGGTGGGGGGTGACGGCGCTGACCCGTTGTAACGGCCCGAGTTGGGGCGTGATGGCGACCTCGGCAAAGCCAGGTGCTGCCGGCCGGATTCCCACCAAGGTGGCGTGATAGTGGAACAAGGGGTGCGAGCCCCAGGCATGACAATCCGACCGTGATGGTTCGGGCATTTCGACGGTGGTTTTGAGGCCTTGGGCCGGCAAATCAAACCAGAGTTGCATGCGGTGCAACAGCAGGTCGATGGCACCCATGGTGCGGTAGGTTTCAAACAAATAATGGCTGAAATAAATCGTGGCCCGCGCCATATCGGGGCGAGTTTGCAGTGCCTGTTGCATTTTGGGGATATGCGTGGGTTGGGCGATACCACTGAGTATGGCTAGGCATTGGGCATGCTCACTCACCAACGGTTGCCCAGCAACTTCGTAATAGACGCCGGCGGCCGCGTCCCACAAGTGGGCATCGAGGGCGTCGCGGGTTTGGGTGGCATGGGCATGCCAGCGGGTGGCCATGCTGGCTTCGCCATAGTGGCGTTCGAGGTCGGCGGCCAGCTCGAGGGTATAGACTAGGTGCCAGTTGATGGTGGCACAGGGGTGGCGGTCGGCGTGGGGGGGCATGCCGCCTTGCCAGCCCGGCACCCAGTCCACAAAGTTCCAGCCGGCGGGTGGGTTGATGAGCCCATCGGGGCGGCGTTGCGACACAAAGGCGTCCAGCACGTTGCGGATGCCCGGGAGCATGGTTTTGACTAAATCAGGCTGATTGCGCCAATGAGCGATGTCGTGCACCATAGCAATCCACCACAACGAAAACGGCGGGATGATTTGTTGCACGCGACTAGGGTAGCGTGATTGGGTCAAATTGCTGGGGATGCGTGATTGGTGAAACAACTTGATGGCCTTGGCCGGCAAACGGTCGTCGCCGGTGAGCACATGCGTGACCAGGGCTTCGAGGCGGGTGTCGCCCACATACATCAGTTGCTCGTAGTAGGGGCAATCCATGTAGGTTTCGTGGGCACACATCTGCAACACCCGTTGCATCATGGGGATGACCGCGGTGAGGCGTTGATCGTCGCAATCAAAGGTGCCGCTGAATTGGAACGGATAGCCCGTTTCGGCGATGGAGATATGCTCGATGACCAGTGCTTCGTCTGCGGTCGCGACACAGATTTCGATGTAGCGCCCCGATTGCCACCACAGACTGGTATGCATGGCATGGGTTGATCCGTCACTGATAAAGGTATCGCCGACGCCGTTGAAAAATTTGCCGTTGATTTCGTTGCGGTTGGTTTTGACCCGGAAAAATTCACTCGGATTGCTACTCAGTGCCTCTTCCCAGTCGATGCGCACACTGGCGTCACGCCCGCCATTCATGGTGAGTTGCGGGTAGGCACAGACGTATTCGTCGATGTCGATGATGACCCGTTGGTTGGTGTGGGCGGGGATAGTGAGTGGCGCCGTGCCATCGAGTAGCGCTTGCCACGTTGCATGCTGTTGGGGTTGGTCGCGAGTGGTTTCAACAGCGTGGTGCATGCTTTGGCTGGCTGGGGTGTCGTCGATGTAGCGCACCGTTCCGAGGTTGCGGGGGTCGTGGCGCATGGGGGGGAGTGGCGTGGGTTGCAAATGTTTGCCACTGCCCAATTCATAATCAATCAACGTATCTTCGCCATGATAAACATTGGTGGGTGTTTGCCAATTGGTGCCGGCGCCGTGTTGCCAATCCCAGTCATGCTGACGGGCGTCAAAAATGATATTGCAGCCGGTGCCCCAGGCTTGCTTGGGTTTGGTAAAGGTATAGCTGTGTAGCGATTTGACTTGCCATGGGGCGCTACCTGTGGCCACGGTGGTGTGCCACTGGTCATCGCTGGCAACGATGAAGCTATGGCTATGGCCGATTTGGGCATAGGCAGCCTGATCGCCGAGGCTCCACACCAATGCCGCCAAATGATGGGTGCCGGCGGCGAGGTGCAGGGTGTGACTGTGGTAATGCCACATGCTTTTGTCACCCCGCTCGGGTCCGCGGCTGAGGCATTCGCCATTGACATAAAACTCAAAGCGTTCGTCGCCACTTACTCGCACTGGGATGGTGCTGGGAGCGGTGAGGGTGATTGCGAGGTGGAAAACGCTGACTTGGGGTGGGGTGGCGGCGCTCCCGCGAATCCATTGTGCGGGCCAACGTCCGTGTTGATGCCATTGCGTCATTGCAGTGCCTGTTTTCTGGTGACAAATAAGGATGCTGGCAACATTATACCGGTTGCCACGGCAACCGTAGAGACGCAGCAGTAGAGACGCAGCAGGCTGCGTCTCTACTAGGTAAGGTCGATTATGCTACGGCGCCCATCTGAATTATGGTTTCGGATGGATTCATGGCGCCGTAAACAATCGCCCGTGTGCCACTGTGTCCTCTGTGCCCCTCTGTGCGAGACAAAAGGTATATCGCAATGGCCTAGATTTATCGACCACCACCAAATACCAAATGTCTCTGTGTGCCCTGTGCGCGATAAAGAACATATCGCACAAACAGACATGCATCGACGCACAACAATCAACAACACGTCTCCGTGTCCTCTGCGCCCTCTGTGCGAGACAAAAGGTATATCGCAATGGCCTAGATTTATCGACCACCAGCAAATACCAAATGTCTCCGTGTCCTCTGCGCCCTCTGTGCGAGACAAAAAGCATCTCGCAATGGCCTAGATTTATCGACCACCAGCAAATACCAAATGTCTCGGTGTCCTCTGCGCCCTCTGTGCGAGACAAACAGCATTGCGCACACACAGCCATCCATCGACGCACAACAATCAACAACACGTCTCCGTGTCCTCTGCGGCCTCTGTGCGAGTCAATGAAGACACTAGCGCTTCGCCCACACCACCAAGGCAGCCACGAATTCACGCAAATTGTCACGGACTTTGTGGTCTGCCAGTTCGCCATCTTTAAAGGTCTCGCTCAAACTAATCAATAGCTCTGGTTGGGGCATGATGAGCATGCGACAGCCAGTGAGCATGGTGCGGAGCATGACCAGTGCCCGTACGCCACTAAATTTGCCACCACCGACGCTAAACGCGGCGACTGGTTTTTTGGCGAGGGCTGACTTCATAAATGGCCGTGAAGCCCAGTCGAGGGCGTTTTTGAGTACGCCTGGTGGTGCATGGTTGTATTCGGGGGTGGCGATGAGTACGGCGTCAGCTTCGCGGATTTGTTGGCGTAGCCGCAACACACTGGCTGGCGTGGTGCTTTCGTCTGCCGGATCCAACTCTTCGTTGTAGAGTGGCAAATCACCGATTTCGGCAATGGTCATGGTGACATCGGGTCCGAGTAGTGTTTGGGCTTCGACGACGAGGGCCCGGGTGTATGATTTGGCGCGAATGCTGCCGACAATGGCGATGATGTGCATGTTATCCCTTTGCTTGTGTTGTCATAGTGGTGAATGCCCAGATAGCTGCGGCACCAGCGATGACGTGCATGATGCCTAGTACGATTTTGTCCCCATTGGCTGGTGCGCCCAGTACGCCAGCCATCGATACGACCACAAATACGGCCGCTACGATTTGGAAGAGCCGGTAGGGAGTGGCACTGATGCGGTTAAAGATGGCAAGTACCCCGCCACCAAAAAGTGTGGTGATGGTAGTGGCCAAAATAACGGCGATAAAGGGCACTTGCATCAGTCCATTTGCATCGGCCATGCTTGGATCCATGGCAGGGACACTCAGAGTCAGCCCTATTTGTAGGGCAATTATCCATACCAGCACGTTGGCGATACTGCCAACGACAGCGCCAATCAGCGCGGCGCGCAGGATGCGCGAAGTGTCAACATTCATAAATGGACCTTTCTGTGAGCGATACGGTTTTATATCGGTATGGAAGTTATTCCATCGTGATACCAGATGCATGTCAGACTATTTTTTTGATAGTCTGCTATTGAAAAAACTAGGAACAGCCCGTGGTGAATTCACCGGTTTCACCATTGCTCACTACCCGCTGTAGCCATTGGTTCAATAGTGCCAGCTCAGCTGGAGTGAATCCCGCAAATAATGTGGCTGAGACTTTGGCATGAATGTCGGCTACGCTCTCACAGACGCCAAGTCCACATGCCGTGAGGGTGATGTACTTGACACGCGCATCGCAATCACTCGCATGTTGCTCTATAAAGCCATGAACTAGCAAGCGATCAATTACCCCTGCTAACGTTGCAGAGCGCACTCCCATGCGCTGTTGGAGCTGACGCTGCTCGATTTGTGTCGCTTGTTTGACCTGGAGCAATAGCTCTAATTGGGTGGTAGTCAAGTCGTAATCTGCTAAAGCCGCATCGACACGTTGTTTGCCGGCATGATAAGAGCGACGTAACCAAAATAATGGACAATCCATAATCGCCGTCCTTTTTTGATAGCACGCTAGCATAATACCTGATGAAAATCGGAATGTCAAATAACGGTCGTGGCGATATTGTCAAAGAGAGAAATGTTGCACAACAAACGTATAGTATTTGCATGAAAACGTATACACTTTGCATGAATTTTGGCTATATTTTGCAAACCCATTATTCAATTCCAGCGTGCTATAATCGCTTCCAGAACATCAACGCACATTTCAAATAGCATTTTGTAACAATCGTTCCTGTTCAGTCATTGCACAGCATTTGTCAGGAGTTTAATCTGACATCATGCAAAGGAGCATCGTTATGCAGCGGATTGTAGTAACAAGTATGTTGGTGGCATGGCTGGCATATGCCGCATGGTATCACGTCTGGACGGTAACATTGATTCTGCAGTACCAAGGACTGATTACTGCCGGTGCATTGATTGCTGGAGTGCTCGTATTCGCAGTATGGACGGCGCCGCGTTGGCGTACCCCTGTTGATTTGGCATGGCAGATGGCGTTGTTCCCAGGGATGGGGATAAGTCAGGCCATGTTTTATGATAATGATGATGATATGTGTGTGGTTGATGCGGCTGATGCAGTCGAGGTTAGATTGTGACAGCGGTATTACCTTTTTCTGGATTAGTAGGGGTGGCTGCTGCCCACGACGCCTTGCGCCTATTGGCGGTTGACCCGCGTTTGGCGGGGGTGGCGATTGGCGCACCCGTTGGTTCGGGCAAAAGCACGTTAGCGCGTTCGAGTACCGTGTTGTTTGGCCAGGCCACGCCGTTTGTCGAATTGCCACTGGGCTGTGACGAAGACGCCTTGTTGGGCGGGATTGATATCGAAGCGACCATGCGCACAGGACAGCGGGTCGCACGCCCAGGATTACTCGGACGGGCTAACGGTGGTGTGCTGTATGTCGATGCCCTCAACCTCGTGCCTGATGCCGTGACCAATGTGTTGCTGGGTGCGATGGACACCGGCGTGGTGCAACTCGAGCGCGAGGGGATGAGCCAGCGTATCGAAAGTCGCTTGTGTGTGATTGGCACCTATGACCCTGCCGAAGGTTTGCCCCGTCGGCATTTGCTCGACCGCATGGGGTTGCTGGTATTGTTGCCTCGTGAATCTGACGTGGCTGAGCGCCACGAAGTATTGCTCCGCCATCAGCAACGCGATATGCGCCAATGGCACGAAATGACGGCCCTCGAAGCTGGCCTAATTGCCGAAGCGCGCCAATTATTACCCCAAGTCACGATTACCGAAGCCCAACAACAACAATTAGTCGACCTCGCATTACGGGCCGGTGCCGAAGGGCAACGGGTCGATTTGTTTGCGGTGGCGGCGGCCTGTGCGGCAGCTGCCCTCGATTTGCGGGTGATGGTCAACCACGACGACCTCGATGTGGCGGCGCGCTTGGTGATTTTGCCACGGGCGNNNGACCCGCGATATCGTCGAGGCTGCCCCGCCTCCGCCCCCTGATCAATCGCCACCGCCGCCCCCGCAACAGCAACCAGCGCCGCCGTCTGATGACCCTAGTCAACAAACGCCCCAGCCGCCGCCACCTGATGCCAATCACGACGGCGATGATGGTGAGAGCCAGGCGCCGACCCAACAATCCGAAGAAATGGCGATTCCTGATGATGAAGTGTTGACGGCGTTGACGACCGAGTTGCCGTTAAGCCTCAATGATTTGCCCTTCCGCAGTGTACGCAAAGGGCGGGCAGGGTCACGGGGGATGGTCGAAGGGACGCGTGGGCGCCACATCCGCAGTAATAGTGGTGATCCCCGGCGCGCCCGTATCGATGTGTCGGCGACGTTGCGGGCGGCAGCCCCGTGGCAGCCGATGCGCAAACAGGCGCTGACCCACGAGCGCATTGCGTTGCGGGCCGATGATGTGCGGGTCAAGCGCTACAAAAGCAAAGCGGGCGTGCTGTTTTGTTTTGTGGTGGATGCCAGTGGCAGTATGGCGCTCAATCGTATGCGCCAAGCCAAGGGCGCGGTG
>DBCF01000059.1 GCA_002292925.1 Roseiflexaceae bacterium UBA965
TTCAAATTTGTTTGAACTATTTTTTCCATAATTATCCGCATACCCCCACGCTCCGTGTGCCACGCCTCGCCAACCGGCATGGAGTGCGCTATACGAAGGAGGAAGCATGAAGTCGGGCGTGTGAAGTGCATACGTAGGAGGAAGTATCAAGTGAAATGGTGGTATGCATTTTTAAGGACAAGCCTCGAACCTGCGATTGCTGGCGGAGCTACGATTCGTGGGTATACGCCGTAGATTAATTGCTTCTATTATGATATTATATGTGTGGAAAGCGCTTACCAAGTAAATAAGATCAACAACCGAATGAATCACTAAAGGAGCATGCAATGGCGCAACAACGTATCGGCATCATCATGAACGGGGTCACGGGACGCATGGGGACCAATCAACACCTCGCGCGTTCGATTGTGGCCATCCGCAAGCAAGGGGGCATCGCACTTCCCAACGGCGACATGCTCTACCCCGACCCAATTTTGGTGGGTCGGAATGCCCAAAAACTGCAAGCCTTGGCCCAAACCTACCAAATCGAGCGCTGGAGCACTGATTTGGAGGCCTGTCTGGCCAACCCAGACGACACCATTTACTTCGACGCCCAAACCACGTCGCACCGTGCCGATTGTCTGCGCCAAGCAATTGCTGCTGGCAAGCACATTTATTGTGAAAAACCAGTAGCCGACAATTTGGCCATCACCTTGGAAATTGCTCGTTTAGCTGAAGCCGCCGGCATCAAACATGGCGTCGTCCAAGACAAACTCTTTTTGCCGGGGTTGCTCAAACTCAAACGCCTCATCGACGGCGGCTTTTTTGGCCGCATTTTGTCGGTACGTGGTGAATTCGGCTACTGGGTATTTGAAGGCGATTGGCAACCGGCGCAACGACCGTCGTGGAATTACCGGGCCGAAGATGGTGGTGGCATCATCATCGACATGCTCTGCCATTGGCGCTATGTGCTCGACAATTTGTTTGGGGCAGTGCAATCAGTACAATGTATCGGTGCCACCCACATCCCCCAGCGTGTCGACGAACAAGGGCAGCCCTACGCCGCTACCGCCGACGACGCAGCCTACGCCACCTTTGAATTGGCCAATGGCGTCATCGCCCAAATCAATTCGTCGTGGTGTACCCGCGTCTACCGCGATGAATTAGTCGTCTTTCAGGTAGATGGCACAGAAGGCAGCGCCGTGGCCGGCTTGCGTGACTGCAAAGTGCAACACCGCAGTATCACCCCCAAACCAGTCTGGAGCCCCGATACCCCCAACGCGATTCCGTTTCGTTCGAGCTGGCAAGACGTCCCAGACAACATGGTGTACGACAACGGTTTCAAAGTGCAGTGGGAACTATTCCTCAAGCATGTGGCCATCGACACCCCCTTCCGCTGGACGCTCCGCGAAGGGGCCAAGGGTGTGCAGTTGGCCGAATTAGGCATCCAATCGTGGCAAGAGCGGCGCTGGCTCGACGTCCCTGAATTGCCGTTATAAGCGCTGGCATTTTTGTACAGAGAGAATTACTTATGCCAACCACACTCATATTGCCCCATGCCGATCGCACACTAGCGCCCTATACGCTGAACAGTGCGCCCCACTACACCACCGCGCCGGGAGCGTTTCAACAACGAGTTGCCTTTGCAGCGGTGCATGTGGTACAAGATCATTTGGCAGACACCACCCCCAATTCGCCCCCCCACCTCGATTGGGAAGCCACCATCAACTACCGCCACTACCTGTGGTCACTGGGCTTTAGTGTGGCAGAAGCAATGGACACGGCGCAACGGGGGATGGGGCTCGATTGGCCAACGGCCCAAGAACTCATCACCCGCTCGATTACTGCCGCCCGCAGTTGTGGCGGTACCGTAGCCTGTGGCGCCGGGACTGACCATTTGGCGGTGCGGCCAGGATTGACCCTGGCAGATGTCAAACAGGCCTATAGCGAGCAAGTCAGTTTTGTTGAGGGGCAGGGTGGCCAAATCATTTTGATGGCCAGTCGGGCGTTGGCAGCCACTGCCAAGAGCCCCGATGACTATGCCGAGGTCTATGCCGATATTTTGGGGCAAGTCAGCCGCCCGGTGATTATCCATTGGTTGGGCGACATGTTTGACCCAGCGTTGGCAGGGTATTGGGGTTCACGTGATCTCGATGTGGCGATGGATAACTGTCTGGCTGTTATCAACGCTCATGCCGCCAAAATCGACGGCATTAAGATTTCGTTGCTCGATGCCAATCGTGAAATATCGATGCGCCGGCGCTTACCTGCCCATGTCAAAATGTACACCGGCGACGATTTTAATTTCGCCGAATTAATTCGGGGTGATGACCACGGCTATAGCCATGCCTTGTTGGGGATTTTTGACGCAATTGCACCGGTGGCGTCGGCGGCCCTGTATGCCCTCGACAACGGCAACGAAGCACAATATCGCGCCTTACTCGAGCCGACGGTGCCCTTGTCACGGCATATTTTCCAGCGCCCGACGTTTTATTACAAAACAGGGGTAGTGTTTTTGGCGTATCTCAACGGGCATCAACGCCACTTCCGCATGCTGGGTGGCCAAGAAAGTGCCCGGTCGATTGTGCACCTCGCCGAATTATTCCGGCTCGCCGATCAGGCGGGGGTGTTTGCTGACCCAGAATCGGCGGCGGCGCGGATGCGCCCGGTGCTCCAACTCGCCGGCATTGAATAACCCGTAAAGGAGCGATGATGGAATCACTTAGCGACTACCGGCGCCTTAGTCTCAATCAAGCCACCACCCAATCCTGGAGCCTCCAAGAAGCCATTGATGGCTGTGCCCGGGCGGGGATTCCCAATATTGGTATTTGGCGTGACAAACTGGCTGCCGCTGGGCTAGACAATGCGGTGCGGATGGTGCGCGATGCGGGCATCCACGTGTCGGGGCTGTGCCGAGGCGGGATGTTCCCCGCGGCCACCGCCAGCGAACGGGCCGCCCGCATCGACGACAACCGCCGTGCCATCGAAGAAGCCGCCGCCCTCAACGCCGATGTGCTGGTGCTGGTGTGTGGACCTGCGCCAGATCGAGACATTGGGGCGGCGCGCACGATGGTGGCCGAGGCCATCGAGACGCTCATCCCCTATGCCCGCGAATGTGGCGTGCGTCTCGGCATCGAACCCCTGCACCCGATGTATGCGGCCGAGCGCTCGGTGATTACTACGCTGTCGGAAGCACTCGACCTCGTCGAGCACTTTGCCACGCCCCAGGTAGGGGTGGTGATTGACACCTTCCATGTCTGGTGGGATCCCTACGTGTTTACCCAAATTGCCCGCGCCAACGGGCATATTTTGGCATATCACGTCTGTGACTGGCTGGCGCCGATGCCCCACATGTTGCTGGGCCGGGGCATGATGGGCGATGGCAAAATCGACTTCCGGCCAATCCGGGCGGCAGTCGAAGCGGCTGGGTATACTGGCGCCATCGAAGTCGAGATTTTCAACCAAGCTATTTGGGACACTCCCGGGGATGCGGTCCTGGCGCAAATGGGCGAACGGTTTTTGCAGGTCGTCTAACAAAAAAGGCACCCGCTTTCTGCGTCATCAAGCGCAGAAAGCGGGTGTTTTTTAGTACCTTAAATGCAGGCTTGAATGGTGGCTTCAAAGCGTTCGAGCGCTTCATCGGCTTCTGATTTGGTGAGCACGAGTGGCGGACAAAAACGAATGGTGGAATAGCCACAGGTCAAAATGAGCATGCCGCGCTTGAAGGCTTCTTCCATGATTTCGTCGGCGAGTTGTTTGGCCGGCTCGCGGGTTTCTTTGTTGAGCACAAAGTCGACCCCCAGCATCAAACCACGACCACGCACATCACCAATGATGTCGTAGCGGGCTTGGAGCTGATGCAAGCCGTTTTTGAGGTGGGCACCAACCTCGGCAGCGTTTTGCATGATGCCACCGTTGACCAAATCGAGCACGGCGTTGGCTGCGGCACAGGCGACGGCATTGCCGGCATAGGTGCTGCCGTGGGCGCCCGGCAACCAGCGATCCATCAAGGCTTTGCGGGCGATGATACCACCGATGGGCATCCCAGCGCCGAGGCCTTTGGCGGTCACAAGGATGTCGGGGGTACAGCCGTGGGCGCTGGCCATTTTGCAGTGGGCACAGGCACCATTGCCGACGGCAGATGATTCGTGTTGGTGGGCCCACATTTTGCCGGTACGGCCTACGCCGCTCTGGACCTCGTCATAAATCAACAAAATACCGTAGCGGTCACAGATTTGGCGCAACCCACAGAGGAACCCAGGGGCGGGCACGATGTAGCCACCTTCGCCTTGAATGGGCTCGACCACAATGGCGGCCATGTCGCTGGGGTGGATGACGGTAGAGAAAAGAGTTTTTTCGATGTAGTCGAGGGCAGCCTGCGTGACGTGCTCAGGGGCAATCCCAAAAGGCGTGCGGTAGGGGTTGGCATAAAAGGCATGAAACGTACCGGGCACAAGTGGCATGTGGCCACGGCGTTGGGTTGATTTGGAGGCAGTCAATGACATGGCGCCGTATGAGCGACCATGGAAGGCACCAAGGAACGAAATAATCCCTTGGCGGCCGGTGGCGTGGCGGGCCAACTTGATGGCGGCTTCGATGGCTTCGGTACCCGAGTTACTCAAAAAGACTTGCCATTCATCGGGGCCAGGCATGGTAGCGGCCAGTTTTTCGGCGACATTGACCATCTGTTCATTGACAAAATCAGTGCCGGCCATATGGACGAATTTGTCGATTTGGGCGTGCATAGCTTGGCGCACTGCCGGATGGGAGTGTCCAGTAGAAATGACAGCGATACCGGCGGCCATGTCTAAATATCTATTGCCGTCCACATCCCAGACTTCACTACCCAACCCTTTTTCCATGGCAAATGGATAGACGCGACCCATGGTGGCGGCCAACACGGCGGCGTCACGGGCCACCAATGAGCTACCGCGCGTGCCTGGCACAGACAAGCGCTGCGAACCCCGAAGCGCCACGTTAATTTCTTTGGTCATGCCAACCCTCTCGTTTTATGTGTGATTTTCACTCTCTATTGTGACGGGTATTACCGGGTTTCGTCAAGTGTTGATTTTTTTAGATGGTCTAGGGTTGTCATTTGTCTCGCACAGAGGACGCGGAGACGCAGAGATGTTTTTTGGTTGGAGTGCGCCGATGAATGCCGACCAAT
>DBCF01000197.1:0-287 GCA_002292925.1 Roseiflexaceae bacterium UBA965
AAGTCGGCATTCATCGGCGCACGATAATCAACAGCATGTCTCTGTGTCCTCTGCGGGCTCTGTGCGAGATACACAACATCTGTTGGCAAGCCACGGAGATTCCACGCTATGGTTGCATGCAACCGGCATGGAATGACGCTGTGGGAGGGTTATGGTTGCACGCACCGGCATGGAATGACGCTGTGGGAGGGTGCGTGCGCTGTGCGAGAAAAAAGACACCACCTCGCATAAGTCGGCATCGATCGGCGCACGACAATCAACAAAATGTCTCTGTGTCCTCTGCGGGC
>DBCF01000197.1:377-3590 GCA_002292925.1 Roseiflexaceae bacterium UBA965
CTGTGCGAGTCAGAATGCGTAAGGGCGCCATGGAATGCGTAGGGGCGCCATGGAATGACGCCTCTACGCCGAAGCCCCACTATACTGCGTCAGCGACCAGCGCCAGACGACCCGCAACAGGCCGAGGAACCCTAGCGCCACCACGGCTTGCACCCCCACTGTGGCGAGGTCGACGCGGGCGGTGATGACCTCGGCCGGCACGGTGACAGCAAAGGCCATTGGCACGATGTAGGTCAAAATAATCCGCATCCAGCCGGGATAAATCGTTACGGGCAAGCGCCCCGCCGACGCCACGTTGTCAAACAACTCAAAGATGTTGTCGATGCGAATCGCCCAAAACGCAATACAGCCAATCAACATCCATACCGCATACAAAATCGCAATCCCCAGCAACAATGTCACCCCAAACAAGCCGGCCTGCCATAGGCTGATTTGGCGTCCCAACCGCCACACCGCATCGCCCATAATCAGCAAACCAGCCACCACGTCGATGAGTTGCCAGACCCGCACTTCGCGGATGCTGACCTGCCATTGGGCATCCATCGGTTTGGTCAGTACAAAATCAAAGTTGCCTTGGTGAATATCGCCAATCAAACGCTCAATGTTGGGCTGCATGCTGACGCGAATCACCGCCATCAGCACGGTATACACCCCTAGCAAGGCTTGGAGCTCGTAACGATTCCAGCCTCCCAAGGTGTCGGTATGGCTATACACCAGCGCCAGCACCACCAACGCTGTCACCAAGGCAATGGCGGATTCGAGTAACTGGATAAAAAAATTCATCCGGTATTGCAGTTCATTCATGACGGCGAGGCGGAAGTAGTGCCACGCCAACGAAACAGCACGTCGCATGATTTAGGCTCCTACTGCACTATAACGCTTGATACCCGCCCGCCACAGCCAGCCAAACACCACTGCCGCCCCCAACCCCCAGGCACACTGAATGCCGATGCCGGTCAGGATTTGGCTGAGGCTGAGCTTGCCGATGATGATTTCGATGGGGAAGCCAAAACTCCAGCGGAACGGCAAAAAATTGGCGATTGTTTGGGTCCAAGCGGGCAACAAAGCCTGTGGTACCAAGCGCCCCGACAAAATCGTTTCGATGGCGAAATAGAGATTAAAAATCGCACTGACCCGGGTGGTCCAAAACACCGCCATCCCCAAGGCATACACCAACACAAACCGCATCAAAAAGCTCAGTACTAGGCTGACACAAAACAGCCCAATCACCAGCGGGTCGCCACTCAACTGGGGATGCAAAAACCACACGAGACCCACCCCGATGGGAATCCAATACAGCGTGCCGACAATGCGCAAGGCGATGAAGTCGGCCAAATCATAGTGGAAGGGGTGCAACGGGCGCAACAGCAGGGGCGTGAGTAGGCCTTGGCGGACGCGCTGCTCGAAGCCAAAGGGCGTCAAGGCGATGTTCCACTGCCGCACCAACGTCCAGGCGATATAGTAGCCGGTCAGATTGGCGATGCTATAGCCGGCCACGCTGCCCCCTTGTTGGCTGGCCACGGTGCGCCACATCACCAGGTAGATCAGGGGCTCGAACACCATACCCAGCAACCAAAACAGATTGGTCAAGCGATATTGCAACATCACTTGGGTGCTGGTGGTAATCATTTTTGTGTATACGCTGAATAACTGCTGCATGACTTCCTTTATAATCAGGGCACACCATAGTCCGTTGTGCCGTTCCCGCAATAGAAAGCTGCCTGATATGATTCAATTTGGCGTCTGTACCGCCTATACCAATGCCGCACTGCTGGCCGACACTGGCATCGATTTCATCGAAGAAAACATCCAGCGCCTGCTGATGCCCCTCGCTCCCGCCAGTGAATTCGTGGCGACCCGTACGGCTGTCAAATCCGCCCCACTGCCCGTGATCGCCGCTAATGCGTTTTTACCCGCTACCCTCAAATGCGTGGGACCAGACGTCGACATGGCCACGTTGGTTCAGTACGCCGATACAGCCTGTGGGCGGGCCGGTGAATTGGGCATCACCACCTTGGTGCTGGGCAGTGGTGGCTCCCGCCAAATCCCCGAGGGCTGGGACGTGGTCCGCGCCCAACAGCAATTCATTACGTTGCTCCAGCAATTTGCCCCGCTTGCCGCCAAAAACGGCGTGACCATTGTGGTGGAAGCACTCAACCGCGGCGAATGTAACTTTATCAATTCGTTGGCCGAAGGAGCGGCGGTGGTGGTGGCTGCCAGTCACCCCAGCATCCAACTGTTGACCGACATTTATCACATGTTACGCGAAGACGAGCCTGCCAATCAAATCAGTAAATTCGCCGCCTCGATTCGCCACGCCCATATCGCCGAAAAAGCGACCCGCACGGTGCCTGGTCGGGCCGGTGACGATTTCACCGCCTATTTCGCCGCCTTGCACGCCATGGATTACCAAGGAGCCATGGCCATCGAAGCGCATTACGGTGCCGATTTGCATGCCGACGTGGTGTTGGGTTTGGCTACTTTGCGGCAGCAGTGGGGCAACTAGGTCGGGCGGGCGTTGGCAGCGTACAAGGCCTCGATGACGTCGTCGATGGGTGGTTCGCCGATGGCAATGTCGCTGATGTCGTAATGGCTGAGGAGCTGTGCCGTCACTGCCGGCACCTGCTGTTTGGCCACGGTGATGCTGATTTGGCCATCGTCGTGCGCCACCACCGTGCCGTATTGGTCGAGCTGGGCGGCGCTGGCGCTGGTGCGGATGCTAATAATCCGATTGGCGGCGAAATCGTTGACCAAGGCACTCAGCGCGCCGTCATAAATAATCGTGCCGTGGTGGATGACAATCACGCGCTTACAAAGTGCTTCGACGTCGGCCATGTAATGGCTGGTCAAAATCACACTGGCGCCATAGCGCTGGTTGTATTCGGCCACAAACTGGCGGATGCGTTTTTGCATGCCGACGTCGAGGCCAATGGTGGGTTCATCGAGAAAGACGATTTGCGGGCGATGGAGCAACGCCAAGGCAAACTCCATTTTCATGCGCTCGCCCAACGACAGATTACGCACCGGTTTGGTGAGCAACGGTTGCAGTTCGAGTAATTCGACCAAGGTATCGCGGGTTTGATTGAATTGCACCGTATCGATGCCATAAATGGTGCGACTGAGCGCAAACGAATCGGCGCCGGGCAGATCCCAGACCAGGTTGTTGCGTTGGCCCATCACCAAGGTCATCTGGCGCAGGTAGTCATAATGACG
>DBCF01000223.1:0-144 GCA_002292925.1 Roseiflexaceae bacterium UBA965
GATATCGAGGCGAATGCCCATCGCTTTGAGTTTGAGGGTGGCAATCAATGTATCGGCGCTGTCAGGTAGGCGATGGACGATTTTTGCCATGGAGCCGGCATTGCGTGCGAGCACCTCGGCGGCCAAGGCTTGGTTGGCAAACGA
>DBCF01000223.1:176-514 GCA_002292925.1 Roseiflexaceae bacterium UBA965
CAGGTGGGTGCCCTTCGCCGGCTACTAAATTGACCAACCGCCCCTCGCCCAGCAAATGGAATTGGCGACCGTCGGCCATGTGGTAGCTGGTGACGTGGGTGCGGGGTTGGGTTTTGTCGACGGCGAGTGCTTCGAGGGCGGCCACATCGATTTCGACATTGAAGTGACCGGCGTTGGCCAGCACCGCACCATCTTTGAGGTCGGCAAATTGCTCAGCTCCGACCACGGTGTGATTGCCGGTAACGGCAATAATGATGTCCGCTTCACGTACTGCTTGTTGCATCGACATGACCCGGAAGCCGTCCATAGCGGCCTCGAGGGCTTTGACGGGATTGACT
>DBCF01000223.1:614-4792 GCA_002292925.1 Roseiflexaceae bacterium UBA965
TGGTGGCGCGGATGATGCCGTCGATGGCGCTTTGGCCAGTTCCATAGCGGTTGTCAAACATGTGCTTGGTGCGGCTTTCGTTGACAGCGATAACGGGGAAGGGTAGCACCCCTTGGGCTTCCATGGCGTTGAAGCGTTTGACGCCGGCAGTGGTTTCTTCGGTGGCGCCGAGGGGCATCAAGCCGGGGTTGAGCCCCCGTTGCAACAAGGCACTGGTGAGGTCGGCACCATCGTCGCAGAGCAGGTGCGGTTTGGCATCGAGGGCAATGGCGACGTGGCGGCGGAAGGTGTCGACTGATTCGCCACGAATGCCATAGACGGGGATTTCGTCGTGGGCCACCAGCGATGCCGCTACATCATCTTGGGTCGAGAGGGGATTTGAGGCGACTAGCATCACCTCGGCACCACCAGCGGCCAGGGTACGCACCAAGGCGGCTGTTTTGGCGGTTATATGCAAACAAACCGACAATCGCATTCCCTTGAGGGGGCGTTCTTTGGCAAACCGTTCGCGGATGCCGAGCAATACCGGCATATCGCCTTCATTCCAGTTGATGCGATTGCGTCCTGCTTCGGCTAAATTGATATCACCAATCTCATAATCGGCCATGGGTTGCTCCTATCGATAGTTGGGGTGTCACCGGTATTATAGCGGTTTCGTTGATTGTGTAGGGGGCAGTTGTGGTGGCGTGGGTTATTGTACAATAGGCACAGATTATCATTGAGGTGAGGTAGTGGTATGCCCACGCTGTTGCGCAAACAATGTCCGAGTTGTCAAAAAATATGGCCAATTGACACGATATTTTGCTCGTATTGCACTACATCGCTGCATAATGCATCGGTGGTCGATGAAGAAGTGACGGGTGGCGTGTTGCCTGATGCGACATTTCGCAGCAAAGATGTGCGCATCATCCCGCCCCGCATCGGTCAAGACGACGAATATCTAAGCATGTTTCGGCCACGATTAGTCTCATCGTCACAAATCATTGAAAACCAACGTAATTTGGCACGAGTGTGTGCCGACCAGTATGCCGTGATGTGGCAACACGTACGTCGCTTACAACTGATGGCGTATGTGCAATTGGGAGTGGGGGTGCTTGCGGCGGTAGTGGTAGTAGGCTTGGGGTTGTACATGGCCTGGAAGGGTGGCACCGCCGCCTTTGGCGCGAGTGCGGCTTGGCATGGCCTGCGTACCACGACCTTGATTTTGATAGCCATTGGCTATCAACAAGTACAGAGTGCCATCAAACTCCTCGCACAGCGCGATAGTCTGATTTTGCAGATTGGCTCCGAAGTGACCCCTACAGCCAACGAATAACAACAAATAAGGACGTAATCGATGAACATTCACGTGATTGCCAGTAGTGCAAACGCCCAATCATTGAGTCAGACATTGGCGCGCCAGGTGGCGACTGCACTGACTGCCACCGGTGCAACCTGTCAGGTCTGGGACATCCGCGACCTGCCCCCCACCTGGTGTGATGGCCGTAGTTTGGCCGACTACCCGGCAGCGTACGGTGACCTGCACCAACAATTACGCCAAGCCGACGGCGTGGTGTGGGCGGTGCCGATCTATGGGGCGGCGGTGTCTGGTGCCAGCAAAAATTTGTTGGACATCATCGGTGATGCCTTTACCGGCAAGCCGGTGGCAGTAGTGTCGGCGGCGGGTGGGCCACGCTCGTATCTGGCCATCAAAGAATTCATGATTGCTATGCTGTTTGAATTCCGGGCCTATTTGTTCCCCTATACCGTGCAAATCCACGATGTCGGCGAACTCGAGGCTAACGCCACCCGCATCGACGATTTTGCCACGAATTTCGTCACGATGGTCAAACGCTTGGCGGCCTAAGTTCCCACGTGCTGCCGGCGCCGAACTCATGGCTGAGGGTGACATCAGCCTGCCACGGCGAAATCAACGTGCAGATGCCCCCTACGTCACTGGTGATGCGCACCCATTGCACCATGCCGTCACGACATTCCGCGCTCACCAAAAATCCCCCCACTGCCCGCAGGGTCTGGAAGTGTGCTGGTGTGTGCAGATCCCAATTGGGAAAAAGCCGAATGGTGCCGGTATAGCTTTGTAGCAAACATTCGTTGATGACGGCGGGTAAGGCGAAGTTTTCGAACCAAATACCCATGGGCGCCATGAAGTCGAACGGCATGCCGTCGCGATAGCGCCCGTGGGTTTGTAATACCATGTCGGTACAGGTGCCGTTGGGCAACAGACAATAATTGATTTGACGGGTAAATTTGGCGATGTCGAGCACCCCTAACCGGGCCGCTTGCATGTTCAAAAAAACCAGCTCGTTGCCCCCTTCGTTGCGTTGCTGTTGCAACGTCCGCAAGGCCACGGCATATGCTTCGGGTGGGGAATGCAGCCCGTGTTCTTCGCCGGGGAAGATGGTAGTGGTGCTGGATGGCACGTTATAGACCACATTGGGGTCTTCGGTGGGGACGCTGACAAACACCGGGCCTTGGGGGGTTGGGGCAGTGGGGTACGGCGGGTAGGCGGCCAAAATGTGCTGGACGGCAGTTGCCAATTCACGATCGCCAGCGATATTTTCTACCAAAGATAATGCCTCAAGAAAGGCCTGAAAAATAAACTTGGTCAGGGTCAAATCCACGAGGCAGTCGTGGTTTTTGCTGAGGCCGGGGGTCAACCCATACAGCTCGGGTGATACGGTAGGGTAGATGTGAAACGTGCCGTCCCAATAGGCGTCGGGGCGTTGCATATAGGCCACCAAAAACTGCACGGCGGCCCGGATGGGAGTGATGGCGCGCGTCTGCAAAAACTCAACGTCGTGGGTGTAGCGATAATGCCACCACAGGCTTTGGACGGTCCAGGGCGTCTCGCAGATTTCCCAACCCCAGGTCGGTACCGGATAGGGCATCACATTCATGGTGGTGGGGTAGGCCGAATGGGGGTAGTAGGCGCCGGGGAGTTGGTAGTATTCTTGGGCCCACTGGCGACTTATCGGCAAAATCTGGTCGACCATGTTGACATACGCCAAGTGTTTGTCGACATGATTACTACTAAAGCAAAGCCAAAAAGGTTGTTGGGTGTTGTAGTTCATGTGGTAATCACCATGCCAGGCCGTACCAATGGTGAGATAGCTCCAATTGGCAAATAGTCCTGGGCAGGTGTGGTCGGGCGACACGGCACAATTAAAAAAGTAGAGATTGTGGTACCAAGTGCGTTCGAGTACCACATCGGCAAGCTGCACTCCCGATTTGCGCCAGTAGGTTTGCCAAATCTGTTGGTTGTGTTGGGCGACCTGGTCATAGTGCGAGATAGTAGGGGCAATTGGTGTGAGTGGCGTGACACAGGCAACGGCCACCCCGTGTTGTAGGCGAATCACCCCCACAAACGGCTCGTGATCGTTGAGCTGACGTTCGAGTGGGTCGATGGGGCGGGGCACGCCATAACTCGTCTGCGGTTGCCAGGTGCTGGTCTGGCTGGTGAGCGCGACTGCCACGCGTACGACCCGATCATCGGGGTGGGTTGGGATGGTGGTGATGGGGGCAATCTCGGCATCGCTAAAGGTGCGCCAGTATTCGGCGGTTTGGCGATTGCTTTGGCCTGAGCCTTCTTGGCTGGGGAGTATCTGACTAAATCCGATGCCGTCTGCATGCACCGTATATGCCGGGAATTCGGCTGGGGTAGTGGGGTCAGGCATCACCCGCAGGCGTTCAAACGGCGACGCGACCGGTTGGTCGTTTGCATCGACGGTGCGCACCCAGACCTGGTCACTGGTTTGGTCGACCATGATTTGCACGCGAATGTCGGCTTGGCTGGGGTGGAGTTTGATGATGATTTCGCACAGCCCATCGGCGATGGCGAGGCGATGCCCGATGACTTCGGCGTGGCGGCGATCGAGCCCAAACAGCACGGTGCCACACGGGAATGGGCGTGGGTAATCGGCGAGATAGTTTTGTTGCATCAAATCGGTATACGATTTGTACCAAGGGTCTTCTTCGAGGGCACCGAGGGTGGGTGATATGGCCTTGACTTTAGCAAAAATCTCAGCAAAGGTGCCGATTTGGTCTTGATGATGCTCGGCCACCCGGATGTCCCAGACGCTATTGTGACCGAGGTGGAGCATGATGCCGTCGGGGCGGGTGGTGACGCACACCCCCAGACCGCCGTTGCCGAGGAGTGCCCCCGCAAAAAAATCAACGGC
>DBCF01000110.1:0-813 GCA_002292925.1 Roseiflexaceae bacterium UBA965
GGCGTCGTAGAGCAATTTGATGCGGGGTGAATTGACGGGTGCCACACAGGCTACCCCAAACGGGGTGCGGTCGCACTGGTAATCGTGGTGGTCGACTTTGCTGTTGAGCAACTCGAGCACGATATTGACGCCCGCTTGCTCGGCAAGTGTGGCGATTTTGGCCAGCCCTTCGATGATGACGGGTAAGCTTTCGAGGTCGCTACGGCCGGCGCGATTGCCGCTAAAGCAGATTAGCGTAGGGATATTCCACTTGACGGCTTTTTCGAGTTGGGCGGTGGTTTCGGCGATGATACGGGCATGCTGGCTCTGGTCGTTGAGCCCTGATTCGATGGTGCCGTGGGCTTGGGTCGAGACCATGGTGAGCCCCCGTTGCTTGACTTCGCCCCAATATTGCTCGGGCACCATTTCGACCCCTTCAAAGCCGGCGTTTTGGCCAGCGTCGAGGATCTGCATGTCACTCAGTCCACGATTGGTGAGACACCACCATACAAATGCGTGCTTAACCATGGCAACATTGCCTTTCTGATGATTTGATTGCGTGATTAGGACACTCCTATCATACCATTTGAAGGAGGAAGTATAAAGTCGGAAGCAGGAAGTATCCCTACCCCAAGGTCATTCCATGCCGGTTACCGTGGCAAACGCAACGTGGAATCTCCGAGGCATGCCACCGTACAATGCTAGGGGCACCATGAAATGACGTCGTACAAAAACGTAAGGGCGATTACGCTACGGCGCAACTGCATCGATTGCGGTCACGGGGCCACATCTGTGAGCCGTAGCAATCGCCCGTGCCCGATGCGCCGTGGCCAA
>DBCF01000110.1:914-2574 GCA_002292925.1 Roseiflexaceae bacterium UBA965
TTTTCCTTGACTTTTCGAAAGTAATCCACTACAGTTGAAATACCGTTTGTTCTTGGTTGATAATATTTTACAAAATAATCATTACCAAGGACTATTTGGGTATTTAGATGGTCTGGTTGATTAAAAAGGAGCACAAAATGAAACGTGCAAGTCTACTCATCGTGTTGGTCATGCTGGCAAGCATGATAGCTGCCTGTGGCAGCTTAGCATCAGTTGGCGGTGGTGAAACCACCATCAAGATTGTGTCATCATTGCCCCGCACCGGTTCTTCCAAAGGGCAAACGGACTCAATCGTCAATGCCATCAAACAACGCCTCGAAGAAGCACAGTACAAAGCCTGTGACGGCAAAATCACCTTGAGCTATGAAGACATGGACGATGCCACTGCCGCCGCCGGTAAGTGGGACGCCGCCCAAGAAGCCTCGAACGCCAACAAAGCCGCCGGCGATGCTGACGTAATGGTGTACCTCGGTACCTTTAATTCAGGCGCTGCCAAAATCAGCATTCCGATTTTGAACCAAGCCGGCTTGGTCATGATTAGCCCAGCCAACACCTACCCGGGCTTGACCAAGCCAGGTAAGGGCGAAGCTGACGAACCAGCCAAGTACTACCCCAACGGTACCCCCAACTACGCCCGTGTCGTCCCTGCTGACGACTTGCAGGGTGCTGCGGCTGCCCGCTGGGCCCAATCATTGGGCGCAATGAGCGTCTACGTCCTCGACGACACCGAACTCTACGGTAAGGGCGTTGCTGACGTATTCGAAGCCACCGCCAAAGAATTAGGTTTGGACGTCAAGGCTCACGACGGTATCGACGGTAAGGCTTCGGATTATCGCGCCTTGGCCGCCAAAATCGTCGCCGCCGCTCCTGACATGGTCTACTACGGTGGTATCACCCAAAACAACGCCGGTCAATTGCTCAAGGACATCCGTGCCGAAGGTTTCACCGGTAAGTTCATGGGTCCCGATGGTATCTATGAATCAGCCTTCATCGAAGCCGCTGGTGCCGATGCCGAAGGCGTCTATGCCACCTTTGGTGGCGTCCCCGCCGAAAAGCTCGAAGGCGATGCAGCCAAGTGGTATGCTGACTACAAAGCCAAGTACAACGCCGAGCCAGAAGTATACGCCGTGTACGGCTATGAAGCTGCCAACGTTGCAGTCAACGCTATCAACACCGTGTGTAAGAAGGATCGCGCTGCCATTCTCAGCGCCGTGATGGGCACCAAAGACTTCAAGGGTATCCTCGGTACCTGGAGCTTCGATGCCAACGGTGACACTTCGTTGACCGCCATGAGCGGCGCCGAAGTCAAGGGTGGCAAGTTTGAGTTCGTGCAACCCATCAAGTAAGTGGTGATGGTCTGCAACAGGTCGGCGTGTTACACGCCGGCCTGTTGTTGCATTTATACTGTTCTAGATACGTGGGTTTTTGCGTATCGATTACGCAGATTTGCTTGTTTTTTATAAATCTTGGCGTGATGATTGTTCCCTCAATTTGATCCGTGTATAGTGAAAATTCACAGTGGAGGTTTCATGGCAACAATGCGCCCCAGCGCAATCCGTACCGTGCCGTGGCGTTTGCTTGGTCAAATCGCCGTGGTGATTTTTTGTCTGCTCTTTTTGACTATTCCGTTCGTCGAAATGGTCAAAGCGATGATTGCAGA
>DBCF01000304.1 GCA_002292925.1 Roseiflexaceae bacterium UBA965
GTGCGGCCTGGCACCGTCCAAAGCGAGTTTTTCAGCCAGCGTATGGGCCAAAACCACGAAGTACGCCGCACCCGTACACCGGGCATCCCCGCCAGCCAAGTCGCCACCCAGATTATCACCGCGCTCACCCATCACCCCCGCATTATGTACACGCGGTGGCAAGATCGCTTGTTGCTTTGGGGGAGTGCATGCTTCCCCGATCTTGCCGATCGGGTATTAGCCAGTATGATTCAATGGCGATCAGATGATACGTCTCGTCTTCACTAATTTTTGGAAAAAATTCCTGCGCATCGTGAATTGGCATGATGAGTAATACACAATGCCCCGTAACGCAGGCTGCGTTACGGGGCATAATCGATTAAATCTAGCGCGACGCGCGCAACAACGCCAACAACCGCGCGACCTCGTCGGCAGCGATACTACCATCGCCACACAACGATTCATGGGCACAGCGCTCTGCCAACGCAGTGCTGACGCTCGTTACGGCGGCACGCACTGCGGCCAATTGCGTAATCACGTCGTGGCAATCACGCCCATCACTGAGCATGCGTTGCACACCGCGAATCTGGCCTTCGATGCGATTGAGACGGGCTACCACATCGGTACGGGCATCATCGCTGAGCTGAAAAGAAGAATCAGCCACGCTACTACCTCGATTAGGAATTGGCAATGGTTTCAAAATCGCGCTTGAGCTCTGATTTGGGCTTGACCCCAACCACCCGTTGCACTTCTTTGCCACCCTTGAAAAAAATCATCGTTGGGATTGCTTGCACACCAAATTGGGCGGCATACTTTGATGATTCGTCGGTGTTGACCTTGATGACTTGGACTTTGCCCGTGTATTCGCCGGCCAATTCTTCGAGAATGGGGGCGACTGCCCGACATGGGCCACACCATGGTGCCCAAAAATCAACCAATACTGGCGTATCTGATTGCAATACTTTTGCATCGAACTCGGCATCACTAATGTTGACGACGTTACCCATTTGCATTACTCCATTTCATAATTATCAATATACCCCCCGGGGGTACACATATTGTAGTATAATGGGGTATCGGTTGTCAAGACAATGTGGGAGGCAAGGTACAGATGTTGGTGACAAGATTTGTAATTGCGTTTGACATCAGCCACGACAATCGGTATACTAAACGTTGGTAATTTAATCCACTATTTTGTGTGGATTTAGTCATTTGAAGTTGCGGCGCCAACGGTTTTGCCGTTGGGAAATGCAGCGGCAAGGGAGAAGACGTTGTACGCCATCATACGAGATCGCGGTATGCAATACCGCGTACAAGAGGGGCAAGTGCTCGACATTGCCCTGCAGAGTGAAGCCGCAGCCGGCAGTGAAATTGTATTGAACGAAGTATTGCTGGTTGGTGGTGAGCAGACAGTTGTCGGGGCACCATTAGTGGCAGGGGCACAGGTAACCGTCAAGGTTGTCGGGCTTGTCCAAGACGACAAAATCGTCGTATTTCGTTACAAGAGCAAGAAGCGCTATCGCCGACGCACGGGTCATCGTCAAGATTTGACCCGGGTGCAAGTCACCAAAATCGAAGTAGGCACAGAGAGCCGCGCCCAGGCAGTTGCGAGCGCATAACTAATTGCACATTTAGAGGAGTAATTCGTCATGGCACATAAGAAGGGTGTTGGTAGTTCACGCAACGGTCGTGACAGCAATCCAAAGATGTTGGGCGTGAAGCGTTTTGGTGGCGAGATGGTCGGCGCCGGTGAAGTTTTGATTCGCCAAAACGGCACCAAATTCAAGCCAGGCGAGAACGTCGGCTTGGGTCGCGATTACACCATCTACGCAATGATCCAAGGCAAAGTGGTGTTTGAGCAATATAGCCGCACCCAGAAGCAAATCAGCGTGTACGCCGTCGAGGCTGCACAGTAAGGAGCATACGGTGAAGCAGGGAATTCATCCAAAAACCCATAAAACAGTATATACATGTGCTGGTTGTGGGAGCACTTGGCCAACCGTATCGACCAAAGAATCGTTGCGCCTTGATGTCTGTTCGAAATGTCACCCATTCTACACGGGTGAGCAACGCTTGCTTGACACCGCTGGTCAAGTTGATCGCTTCATGAAGCGTCTCAAGGTCAGCCAAGACCAACAGGCCGAAGCAGCCAAACGCACCGAAAAGAAGAAATAATCCTTCCGGTCGGCTGGTTAACGCGGTGGTGCATATGCACCACCGCGTTTCATTTGTCACAATAGGCACAAAAAACCCTGTGTATGGGTTACATACACAGGGGGGAACGGTCAAACAACCTACACTAACCCAGAATACCGAATTGCAAAAATAACCCCGATAAGCAACGAACCCCAGATTAAGATCCGGCGCAAATCGTGAGAAATTACACGGTATTCGGCAGCATAATCAATCGAATCAGCGACATTTCGTGCCAACACCCGACGCGTGGTACGCACCGTCCGGGGGGCTTCGATAACATCGGCAACAATGACATTTTGCGCAATCGCGTCATTATCGGGCGCTTCAGAGCGGCCTGTGACCGGCACGTTACGTGCGTTTAGGCGGCGGCGCTCAGCGCGTGAAGGTCGTGCCATGATGGACTCCGTCACTCACAGTATGCAAATTCTGCACTCTTGACGTATTATAACATACAGAATCACAATGCACATACAAGATATATGATGACCTAAAGGATGCACAATGCCCAACCGGAACACCCTCATCCCCTATATCATTACGGTGATGGCCAGCATCTTTTTGTTTGGGGTTATGTGCATGATCCCCACCCGCCATCATATCGACATCGGTGGGTACGATAGTGCTTATGTACAAGGTTTTTTTGATCAACAACGCATCCCTACCGAATTTGCCCAGGCCGGTACTGCGCGTTGGAGTGGCAACGAGGCCGCCATCATCATCCCCCAACTAGGCATCCCAACCCAGTTCGCCATCACCGCCGTCGCCTCCACGCCCAAACAACTCACCCTCCGTATCAACGATAACGCTGCCGTTAGCACGCCCATCACCACCCAATGGCAAACCATCACCGGCACGATTCGTGACGGCTATCGCAAGCCATTTTCACTTTTTGTGAGCGTCGCCACGACCACTGCCCCATGGCAAAAAGGTGACTTACGCGAGGTAGGCATATTAGTTGATAGTGTCGATGTCTGGACCCCGTGGTTTGCCCTGCCCTACCCCTCGCAAATTCTCTGGGTTGGATTACTCAGCCTGCTGCTCGGCATCTGGACAAAATCATTGTTGCCGCGCACCTATTGGTATCTCACAACCATACTCTCACCTGTGCTCATCGCAGCCATCACCTGGCGCTGGCAATTACCCTACCCCTACCCTCTCCCTAGTAGTCTGGCTTACGTCTGCGGTATCGTGGCCGGGCTCATCATCATACGTCACTGGGCGACCTTGACCCAGCGCTGGCCATGGTGGAGCGATGCGCTTGTGGCACTTGGCATCGCTGGCTGGTGGGGCATGCTCGTTTTGGCGCAACAGACCCACGTCACCTTGGCGGTCCCGGGGGTCGAAAAAGACTTCCGTTCGTTTGTGACACGCAGTGACAGCCTCGCCCATGTCTGGCAGGCTGATCCCTTTTACAACCTCGGCTACCCTTTCATATTGTGGGGAATCCAACAACTCACCGGTACTAGTGCATTTGACGCCGGGCGCTGGTGGGCCGTCAGCGTGGCTGGTCTGGCGTTGCTCAGTAGTTGGTGGCTGGCCCGCACACTGGTTGGGCGGGGCTGGGACGCACTGATGGTGCTGTGTGTGGCGGGCAGTGGCTTGTTTGTGCAATACAGCCTGCTCATCGGCAGCGATATGACCTTTACCTGGTTGTGCACACTTACCATGGCACTCATCCTCTATGCCCCACAGCGCAATCAGTGGTGGTGGTGCGTGACCGGTCTGGCGGCTGGAGCCGCCTTTCTCGTGCGCCATACCGGGATTGTGTTGGCGCTGACTTGTCTCATCTGGATGCTATATCAACGCCGCCAGCACACCCTCACGTGGCGCCAGATGGGATTGTTTGGAGCCGGCTGGCTCATTGTAGCCATCCCACAACTATGGGTCAACGTGCACGATACCGGCGCATTGTTGTTCAACTATCAAGCCAAAAACAGCTGGCTGGCCGTCTATGGCAATTTAGACTGGGGCAGATGGGGCGACGTCCCCGATTCAATTTCACTAACCACCGTCATCCTCAATAATCCCAGTCAATTTATCACCTCGTGGTGGCAAAACATCACCCAAGTGATTGGGAGTGGCGCAAATAATGCCGAATACGAACGAGCGCTGTGGCAACGCTTGCTCAGCGTGCCAGCAAACTGGGCCAGCATCGCCGGCATCGTGGCAATGATTCCCGTGGTGTGGCAACGCCAACTCGGCCGCAATGGTATGTTATTGTTGCTATGGACAGGGTTGTTTGTGGCAATCTCGGCGATTGCCTTTATTTTGCCGCGCTTCTTGTTGCCGCTGGTGATTGTAGCGGCCTATAGCGCCACGTGGGTCATACACCGCTATTACACCGCATTTCGCATCGGCTGGCGCGCACTCATCATTACCGCCATTTGTTTCTGGCAACTCAGCAGTTTCACTACCGCCATCCGCACCACCCTCAGTCAGCAGCCTGCCGACGAACAAGCGGTATTGCAATACCTCGTGGCGGTGCATCCGACGGCGCGGCTTGCATTTGCCATCCCGAGTGAGAGTCCGCTTGGCAAGTATTCGGCATTGTCGCAACAACGCGTCCATCGCACCACCATCGCGCTGGTTGACATGCCAGCCCTCTGTCAGAGTACCCCTGATGTAGTGGTATGGTCGACTGAACTCCAAGACCCACCACGCTACCCGATTGAATGGCAACGTGGACGCTACATTGTGTTTGATGGCGCATTATGTGATTCTATTCACTGAAACGCTTGATGTGATGAGTAGCAATAATGAATTTGGTATAATGCAAGAAGTAATGCATTCGCGCGATTTTTTGATGGTACAAACCGCAAGGGGGTTGCATGTCAGAGCCACAACGTTGGCCGTTTACGATTAGTGTGGTTATCCCAGCCCACAACGAGACCCACACTATTGCCGAAGTAGTCCGCGGTGTGGCCCAAGTCGTGCCCGATGCCGAAATCATCGTGGTCGATGATTTCTCGAGTGACGATACCGCCAGCAAAGCCGAGCAAGCCGGTGCCACCGTCATCCGGCGCCCCCACAACGTGGGTAATGGTGCCGGTGTCAAAACAGGCGTACGAGCAGCCCGTGGCGAAGTGGTGGTCATCCTCGATGCCGATGGCCAACACAATCCTGCCGATATGCCCAAATTATTACAACACATTGGTCCATACGATATGGTAATTGGCGAGCGCAATCGGGCGGGTCAACAAAACACCACCCGCTGGTTGGGCAATACCATTTTGAACAAGTTAGGCAGTTTTTTGATCGAAATGGACATGCGCGACTTGACATCGGGCTACCGTGCGATGCGCCGCGACGTGATGATGGAATTTTTGCACTTATTGCCCAACAAAATGTCTTGGCCCACCACCAGCGCCCTCGCATTTGCCAAAGCGGGCTATCACATTCGCTTTGAGCCGATCCCCGTAGCGCCACGTCGCACTGGCCACAGTGCTCAAAAGCTATTGCGCAATGGCTTCCGATTTACCGGGATTATTTTGCGGATTACCACCTTGTTTGCCCCAATGCGGATTTTCTTCCCTGTATCACTTACGATGAGCATGTTGAGTCTCGTGTCGTTTTTGCTGAGCTATTTTGTCACTGATATTGGTCGGTTACGCATCCCCAATTCAGCAGTGGCGTTATTTGTGGGTGGCGTGGTTATTTTCATGTTTGGGTTACTGGCTGAGCAAATCGCCGGGTTGCGCTTCCAGCGCCGTGACCAATTGGAGAAACGCTAATGCGGCGTGCGATTATCCGCTGGGGGTTGCGCCTAATTGGGCCACTCTTGTTTGTGCTGTTTTTGTGGCGCACCGATTTACGCGTATTGGGTGAAGCCTTGACGCAAGTCAACTGGTGGCCCGTCGCCGTATCATTGGCGTTGATGCCGTTTTTTTTGATTGTGAAGGCCTGGCGCTGGCAGATTATCATGCATGAATTGGGATTACAACCACCCTCGATCTGGGTACTTAGTCGCATTTATACCGTCGGGTTGTTTTTGGGGGGTACGACCCCCGGCCAAAGTGGTGATTTTGCTAAAGCGTTGTATGTCCGCAATGCCCAAAATCCCATGCCGAGCCTGTTGTTTAGTATTTTTGTGGAGCGGCTGTGTGACGTGGCTGCCATGGCAGTGCTGGCATTTGTGGGATTAGCGGCCTTGGCAGATAGCCTCGACGCCAGTAGTAAGGCGAGCATCCAACAGGTGACGGTCTTGGTGGCAGTGATTATTTTTGCGATGTTGCCCGCGCTCTTAATCCGTCGCAGTCGCAATTGGGGCTTCAGCGTGATGCGTATTGTCGTTCCCACCCGCTGGAAGCCGCGCTTCGACACCCTCGTCCAGCAATTCGATGCCCTCGATATTAGTGGTCGGGCAGCCGCCGCCCTCGTGCTGACCACCTGTGGATCGGCGTTTTCGACGGCGATTCGGATTGCCTTGTTGTTTACTGCCATGGATTTGACCCGCATTCCTTTGGCGGCAGTACTTGGCTCGACAGGGCAAATCGCCTTGTTGCAAGCCTTGCCCATCAGTGTATCGGGGCTCGGTATTCGTGAAGCGGTACTGATTGGATTACTCAATGCCCATGGCTATGCGAGTGCCTATGCCATCGCCTTGTCAGGATTGTTTTTGATTATCAATGTCCAGCATATTTTGGTGGGGTTTGCGGTATCATTGCGCTATCCCATCCCGAGTGAGGTACCCTCAAATGCCTAGGTTGTTGCTGTTGGTATGCATCTTGATAGCAAGTGGGGTCTTGGGAGCCTGTGGCCAAGCAGTGCAATATCAGGCCAACCAAGCCAACATCGGTGTGACAGTACAGATGAGCAATGCGCCCCAGATCAATCAATCACAACCCGCTACGTTGACATTTCGCAAAGACGACGCACCACTCACGGTACAAAACGTGGTCTGTGACATGCAAATGGTGGGCATGACGATGGGGAGCAACCGCCCCATGGCCGATGCCCAACCCGATGGCAGCCATGTCTGCAATCTGTTATTTACCATGGAAGGTGAGTGGATGCTGGTAGTTACCGGCACTGCCGATAATCAACCGATACGCATCGTAGTGCCCAAAATCATCGTTGCCAAATAGTCAGCGTTTTTTGGTGAAAATATTCTTTGTACAAAAAACCGGTGCAGGGCCTAGGCTCTGCACCGGTTCTGTTTACTGAGATTGATTAGTCACCAAAAGCGATACCGATACCCTTGGCAGTACGGACTAAGTCGCTATGGGGACGGATGGTTTTGAGGTGGCTGACGGCTTCGGCCATCGGCACGGTGGTAATGTCTTGGGCGCTGAGGGCCACCATTTCGCCAGTAATTCCGTCGTGCAAGGCGCGGACCGCGGCGGCGCCAAAGCGGGTCGACAAAATCCGGTCGTAGGGAGTAGGGGTTCCACCACGTTGCAAGTGACCGAGCACCACACAGCGTGACTCTTTGCCGGTGAGAGCTTGAATCTGCTCGGCGACCATTTGGCCAACGCCCCCCAGCCGACCATCGCCAGCATAGATGGGCTTGGCGCCTTTGGGGAAGGCACCTTCGGCGACCACCACAATGCTTGAGGTCAAGCCGGCATGTTCACGTTTGGTGACATGTTCGGCAATCAGATTAATGTCAAACGGAATTTCGGGCACCAAGATGACATCAGCCCCACCTGAAATACCGCAGTGCAAGGCGATCCAACCGGCATGCCGACCCATGACTTCGAGCACCATCACGCGGTTGTGACTCGCAGCGGTGGTTTGCAGGCGATCGAGTGCTTCTGAGGCGACTTGCAATGCCGTGTCAAAGCCGAAGGTACGGTCGGTACCAGCCAAGTCATTGTCGATGGTTTTGGGGACACCAATCACTGGAGCGCCCATTTTGCTGAGTTCCATGGCGATGGTTTGGGTGCCTTCACCACCAATGGTAATCAAGCCGGCCAGACCCATTTGCATGATGTTGGTATAGGCTTCGAGGTACGGGTCATCGACCGCACCCACCACGCGCGGACCACTAAAGTGACCACGATTGGTTGAGCGCAAAATGGTGCCACCCCGTGACAACAAATCGCGCACATCGACGTCGGTCAAGACGCGGTAGCGGGGAGTGGCAAGCAGGCCTTCGAAGCCATCTTCGATGCCCAACATTTCGTAGCCGAGTGATTCACCCATTTTGACGGCGGCGCGGATGACGGCATTGAGGCCGGGGGCATCGCCACCGCTGGTAAGCATGGCAATGCGAGGTTTTTTGGTAGGCATAGTGGGACCTTTCTTGGCACGTGTCATCATCAAATCTTTCACAATTGGCGACACTGCCAAGTGGGCATACGTAGCCGCATGACGCAAGTTGCGCCGATTATACCGGTATTAACAGTTTTGCGCAAGCCAATTTGCAACTGCGGTAATGTCAGCCATTTCGCGCCACGTACGCGCGTCTGCAGGCACATCGACATGCTCGTGTTGCCAGGTCAAGTGATAGGGCACATGGATGGCATGGGCGCCCAGTGCCACCACCGGCAAAATATCTGAACGCAATGAATTGCCAATCATCACAAATTCGCTGGGGTTGATGTCGTGGCGGCGCAAAATGCGGGCATAGGTCGAACTGTTTTTTTCGCTGACAACTTCGATGTGGCGGAAGTAATCGGCCAAGCCAGACCGGGCGATTTTGGCTTCTTGGTCAAACAAATCGCCCTTGGTGATGAGCATCAAACGGTGGGTTTGGGCGAGGGTAGGAATGATATCAGCGACGTGGGGGAGCAAGGTGAGCGGGGCATGCACCATTTCACGGGCGAGGTCAATGATTTGGGCGATTTCGTGGCCAGTGACGGCACCATCACTAATCTGGATGGCGGTTTCGATCATCGACAGGGTGAAGCCTTTGATGCCATAGCCGAAGTAGGCGAGGTTGCGTTGCTCGGTGGCATGGAGCTCTTGGGCATCCCAGTCGTGTCGGTAGGGTGCAAGGAGCGCGGTATAGCGGGCTTGGGTGGCCACAAAAAGGTCTTCGTTGGCCCAGAGCGTATCATCGGCATCAAATGCCACGGTGGTGATTGTGTGTTTCATGGGGATATTTTAGCGCAAACAATGGGTTGTGCCAACTCCCATTGTTTGTGCGGGGGGGGGCTACGGCGGAGATTGTGGTGGTGCTTATTCACCGCTGTAGCCGGTAGTTTTTTCACAAAAAAGCAAAACATACAACCACAATCATCCAAAATAAGATTAGATTCCCGAGTGACGTCCACATTTGTGACGTGTTGACGTGATATCGTAAGTATAAGGGCAGTTTTTCTGTCAAAAGAGGTTATTATGCGTACAAATTCTTGGTTGCGGACGGTACTCACATTCGTATTACTCGTGGGGATGTACCTAACCACAGCAACGATTAGTCAGGCATCGTCAGGGTCGTCGGCACCGATATTTGACACCACGAGCACCAGCACGCGCTTTGTGGATGTGGTGGTCGGCGATAATCATACCTGTGGCTTGCGGGCCAACGGCACAGTGATGTGCTGGGGCTACAACGGCGAAGGACAGTTGGGGATTAATGATTCGTTTACACGATATAGTCTATACCCTGTTGAGGTACCCAATGTCACTGATGCAGTGGCAATTGCTGGTGCGAGCAACATCACCTGTATTTTGCGGCGTGACAGCAGTATGGCCTGTTGGGGTTATGGGTATTTTGGTGATAATCAGGCAGCTACCGTAAAATGGGGTGTTACAACCATATCTGGCCTGCGTGATGTAGTACAAATGGCTGTGACAAATGTCGGTACGTGTATCCTCAATAAAATCGGTTATTTAGTCTGTTGGGGACAGAATTATTACCCATACACTCACAATGATCAACAGTGGATTTACACACCGAACTGGGAGGCAAACATTCTCACACCACGTGTCATATATACGAGCGACATCAAATCAATGGCAATCCGCAACGTCGATAGCAATCGCCGTATATGCATCCAGCGCTACGACAATCGTTTGGCCTGTATGGGGTACAACGCCAACAATCAACTAGGCATCGGGTTTGCGTCGGCATCGAATTACACCGGATTTTCGGTGCAAGGCTTAGGACCCAATGTCAGCAAATACGCCTTGACCAATAGTGGTGGTTGTGCGATTTTGACAGATAGTTCATTGAATTGCTGGGGATGGTTTGGCGACAACTATAATCCAAACCCCCGCACAATCGATACACCGGAGCAGTTTATAGATGTGTCAGGGAGTACGGCAAACCGTTTTTACTTCCGTGGGGTATCGGGCAAAGTATATGCCATCGGTGAAAGTACGAATGGTGTGCTCGGGGTGAACAGCATCATCAATGTCCCAATACTCACCGAAATGCCCGAGCTGTTTGGGGCGACGCGGATCGCCGGTACAGATTCACAACATGGCTGTGCAGTCCTCCCCAGCGGACGCATCCGCTGTTGGGGCCAAAACCCGTGGGGACAATTGGGCAACGGCACGCAGAGTGGCTCGTATGTACCCATCAACATCGCCCTGCCAGGCGAACCAGTGGTGAGTAGCATTACCACGGTCGAAGATACCTTGAGTGATGTATTGAAAATCAAACGACATCCCGAAGATGGCATTGAAACTGCCTATATGCGGATTACCCGGGTGGTGGGTGGGCGGCTGTTCAAAGCCGATGGCACCACCGCCGTCGCTGCCGGCAGCTATTTGCCAGTAAGTGAAACCGAGCGCGGCTTACGATTCTTACCCGATGCCAATCTCAACGGCATCGGCGCCGGTGCGGTGGCAGTACAGGCCTCGACCAAAGCCAATATCACGGGCGTCAGCCCGGTGGTGGTAACCGCCACCGTCACTATTACGGCGATGGCCGACCCACCGCTGATGAGCAACGCCGAGACCAGCGAAGACACGCAGTCGTACGACGGCTTGGTGATTACCCGCAACCCGGTTGATGGTAACGAAGTCACGCATGTGATTATTAGTGGTTATAGTGGTGGCCAACTCTATATGCCCAACGGCACCACGCCGATTGTCGCCGGGAGTGTGATTGATTTGGTGACAGCAGGGCAAGGCTTGCGCTTTACGCCAAATAGCAACAGCGTGACCACCGGCAGCGTAAGCGTACGCGCAGCCACCTCGGCCAATGGTGATGGGGCCAGTGCGACGGGCACGGCAACGATTACAATTAAACCGGTGCCTGATGGCGCGCCGGTGGTTACCGGCACCACCACCAAAGAAGACGAACTGAGTCGAGCAGACATTGTGATTACCCGCAATGCGGTGGATGGCGACGAAATCCGCTACTTCCGAGTCATCACCAATGCCCCAGGCCGGATCTATCTGACTGACGGCGTCACGCCGGTCCTCAATGGCGGCTTTATCACGGCCAGTGCGGCCAATGCTGGATTACGCTTCCGCCCCAACCCCAATATATATGGTAATTTTGTCTTCCAAGCTCAAGCGGCCACATCACCGACAGTGGAGGGGATTGGCGGCGATGTGGCGAGTGCGCCCATCGTCATCACGCCGGTAGCCGATACACCACGCATCAGCACCACTAGTGTCGATGAAGGCACGCAATCGAGCAGTGGCCTGGTGATATTACCCAACAGCAACGATGGTACTGAGGTCAGTCATTATCGGATTGCGGCGATTATCGGTGGGACGTTGTATCTGCGCGACGGCGTCACCACGCTCAATGTCGGGCAGTATATTACTGCGGCCCAAGGGGCCGAAGGGTTGCGCTTTACGCCGCCACCTGCCTCGATGGGGAATGGCCAAGTCGACGTACAAGCATCGATTGGCGCAAACCCACTCTATACCACCAATACCCGCGCCAGTGCCTATGTGACGGTCAACGACAAAACTCCCCCGGCATTGTTGTTGCCCTACGACATGATTTTGGATGCCTACTACGATAGTGGCTCAGCGGTCAGCTTTAGTGTGACGGCTAGTGACTTGCGTGACGGCGACGTGACAGTGACCTGTGACAAAAACAGCGGCATCATGTTGCCGGTAGGGGTACATACGATTACCTGTACGGCAACAGATCGTAGTGGCAATATTGCCAGCGAAGGGTTTACGGTTATCATCCAAAAAGTAGTCCCGGCGGTACAACTCAGCAGTGTCGATGCAGTATCAGGGCGTGATGTGCCGTTGCGCTGGAGCTTGGCAACCCCGATTAACCAAACCTACAAATACGAAGTGCAACGGCGGGCGCTGCCCAGTGGCGAATGGATGACGGTGGTGCGTGAATTGACTGCACGCGACACCACGATTCGCACGATTGGCGAGCTCAACTACGCCTTCCGGGTACGGGCCTACCTCAACGATAGTACGGTTGGCGCATGGTCGAATGTGGTCAACACGACCATCGACGAAACCCCACCACAAATCCAGGCCTGGATCAATCGTGGTGTCAGCACGGCGCGCAGTGCCGAAGTCACGACGTCGAACCGGGTCCGCATCAGTATGCAAACCGGCGGCGGTGATCCGGCGGTAATGTGGCGCTGGAGCGAAGACGGCATCAGCTTTAGTGCGTGGCAAAGCTACGCCAGCCGTAGTGACATCGTGCTTAGTGCAGGCGACGGCTACAAAGAAGTCCGCATCGAAGCACGCGACCGGGTGGGCAATGTGACCACTACCTTTACAGGGATTATCGTCAATACCACCATCTCGAACATGTATAGCGTACAAATCAACAATGGTGATGAGTTTACCTCAATCAACAATGTCAATTTGGCGTTGAGCATCCCACTCAACACCGTGCCACCGATTGCCGAAATGCAGTTTAGCACGAGTGGCGTCTTTGGTAGCCAAGCATGGGAGCCTTTGGCGCTGGGGCGGGCCTGGACATTTGAGAGTGTCGATAGTACGCTCTACCGCATCTACGTCCGCTTCCGTAACGTCGACGGAGCAATTACCCAAATCAGCCAAGACGAAATCATGGTTGATCGCACTGCGCCATCAGCGGTACTGAGTGTACGTAGTAACACGAACGGCAAAGTGTTGGTCAATGTCGTGGCGAACGACCGCCCCACTACCAGTAGCACGACCGGGTCGGGCATTACGGCGATGCAAATCGCCACCGCGAGTAACTTTGCCCAGGCTGCGTGGCAAAACTATAGCGCTCAGACCACGGTAGACATTGGCACGCGCAGTGTGGCAACCAACGCCATCTATGCCCGCTTCAAAGACAAAGCCGGGAATGTCAGCCAGATTAGTTGTATCACCAGCACCGCAGCCAAATGTAGTGCAGACCAGAATCAGGCTGTCAATGCCCTACCCGAGATTACGATTGC
>DBCF01000174.1:0-31204 GCA_002292925.1 Roseiflexaceae bacterium UBA965
CTCGGCTCTTTTAGCACTTAATTAACCACCGGCGCAATCACCAACGGAATTAAATCATCGTCTACTCGCACCGCCTCTACCAACAACGGCGCCCCTTCGGCTAGGCGCATCAAAATTGTTTTGTCACGCCAGGCTGGCCGAAATGCGCGGCTCTGGGTTGGTTTGGTGCGGTCATGCAGATACACGCCATCGGGATGGGTATACAGCAACCCAATCACCCGCACGATACGATGCACATCAAGATTTGCCACCGTCTGCTCACGCATCGTGGTATCAATATCACTGACATCCACCAATTGCCGTTGCCCATTGTTGACCTGCACCGTACCGGCAATGATGATTGGCGCATAGCGCACCCCATTATCATCGCGCCACGGGATTGCGGCGTATTGACTATCCGTCAGCGTCACCGCCAATCGTTCGGTGGCAAACTGCGGAGCATTTTCTGGCGTGATAACCACATATTCACCCAGCAGCGGGTAGGGTTTTTGATCAATAATAACAGCAGCTAATCGCACCACCGTGTTGTTTTTTTGTAAAAAAACCTCACCAAACGGCATGGCTACTGGTGGCGTGCCTGCGCACCCCACCAACACCCATACCACCACCCACTGCAACCCGTAACGCACTGGATTAGGCCGGACGTACGACCGGTGTCGCCCGGACGCGTTGCAACACGGCCATCACCAACGGCGCACAAGTCAACACACTGGCAATGATGCACAACGTGGTAAAACCGAGGCCGGCAATAATAAACCCGCTACTCAAACTACTCACCGCCGAAGAAAGATTGACGGTCAACTCGACGGCACCTTGGTAACGACCACGCTCGTTGGGCGCCAGATTGTCGGCCAGCAACGATGAACCGCCGATGTAGCACATGTTCCAACCCAAGCCCACCAAAAACAACCCTATCGCCAGCGGCAACACGTCAATTGACAACGGCGCTACTATACATCCGGCAATCAAAATCAAGGCGCCGATGCTCACCACTGCCGGTCGCCCAAAGCGGTCAGCAATCGTACCAGTCACGAACGACAAACCATACATCCCCAAGGTATGCGCCATAATCACCAACGAAATATCATACAAAGTGTGATTATTGTTATTCATGTGCAACGCTGTCACTGTCATCACCAGCACCATGATGGCCTGACCAATCAACATCGACAACGCAGCCAACTGTACCCCGGGCAAGCGCACAATCTCACCCAAAGCACGCGCATCAGCCACCGGCGGATCATCGTCGCGCTTGAGCGCTTCAGTGATAATACGCCCTATATCACGCGGGTCGGGCCGGAGCAACGTGGTAATCAAGATACCGGCAATCAAAAAAAGTACGGCACTACCAATCATCGGGCCAGCCAATACGTCAAAACCAAACAGTGATTTGACCAAATTCCCCAACGGTGCCACCATCAACGGCCCTCCCACCGCCCCCACAGTGCCCGCAAATACGACAGTACTAATGGCACGAGCCCGGTTTTCGGGTAAATTGGCATCAGCTGCCGCATAACGACTCTGGTCGACTGCGCCACGAGCCGCCCCAATCAACAACAACCCCAACAAGAAGATGGCAAATGAATGGGCAACAATTGCATAGCCGCCAATACACATCCCCAAACTTCCCACAAAGAAACCCAACGCCAACCCTGGCCGCCGTCCCACCCGTTGCATCAACATGCCGGCAGGGTATGATGCCACTGCTGCGCCTATAAGCAACAACGTACCTGGCACGCCAGTCAGTACATCGCTCCCACCTAGTTTGGCGCCGATAATCGGATTTACGGTGACAGTCGAAATCAGCGCTGCCGACCCGAGACTCTGGGTAATAAACAATATTTGCGCGATGCGCTGACCAATCTTGGGGTCGACAATCGGTGCATTCGTCATGGTGCTGTTAGTCCCTTTATGCTAAAAATTATGGTACTGGAATAATCCAGACAACCCCTTTGTTGTTGTGCTCGGCGCTCCAGCCGCTCCCCGATATCCCCGAAATCTGCCACCAGACAAATCCATCCGCCAAAATCGGCCCCTCAAGCACTTGCACCACTTCATTGTCACGCATGTAGGCAGCTACTTTGGCATTCGTGGAGGGTGATATCCGTACCCGCAATGGATTACCGTCGGTGTTTTGGATAATCGCATTTGCCCCTTTTTTGAGGGCTAGTGGCTCTGGGGTCGCCGGTAACGGGGTATTGGTGGCATACGTCAGCTGTTGTGACGCCGGCAATGTCGGCAATATCACCACCGTCGGTCGAGCCGTTGGCGCCACAAACACACTCGTAGCGGTGAAATAATAGACCCCAAAGACAATCATGACTACCACCACCACAAACAATACGTTCAACCCGACCCGCCGCACATCGACAATCGGCACCGTGCCGGTTTTGCGCATATGTACGCGGGTCTGATCATACGCACGTCGGTATGGTTCATATTGATGATAATAGGTTGGATTGGGAACACCACGATAGGCGTCCGCCACCCCCCGCTCATACATTTCTGCGGTATCCATATTGTCCCTCGTTGCATTCTGCGTATTATAACAAACCAGCGCAACGGTGTAGCGAAATAACCACGAATCATTGTTCGTCGTATTCGTTTAGCCAAATTCATGCCACAACCGGTGCAATTCTTGTACCGGATTATGATCATATCGTTCGCTATCGATTGTAGACGTCCGTTGTACCACTTGCGGCTGTGTTTGCAACATCCGTTGCACCGCCTTGCCGCCACCCGTCAGATGCCCACGGGCATCGATTAATGCTTGCACACGCCGCAACCACGCCAACGGCATGTCGCGATCACCCTGTGGCATCACAAACGGCATTGGGAGCACCACCCCTGGCGCACCGGCCTGATGCAATTGCGCCAATAACGTTTCGTGGTACCGCCCATCATCATCGTCACTCAGTGCCGGGATATCGATAATCTGCTGTTGCCACGCAATCTGTTGCCAGGTCGACGCCGCATCATTCATCAACGTCGGCGCCAGCCACGGCAATACGGGGCGTTGGGTCAGCCCAGCCACTACGTCATGCAAAAAAAGCGCCGGCGCACTCAGGCGCCGCGTCGTGCGTTGCCCGAGTGCCGGCGTTGCCCCATCAACCAGCAACACATCAAAATATTCAGCCACTAAGGCCAACGAAATCCCATGTTGCCCCAGCAATATCGGGCCATCGACCATCCCCGCCAGCATCGCCCGCGGCGCCACCGCCCGAGCCTGGGTTGTCAATTTGTGGAGCCAGGTACGGGCAATTGCGGGAGTCGTCGGTGCCAATTGACTCCACCCATCCGCAAGAAGCCAATGATCGATTGCAGCATGACTACCAAAATACCCCATCACCGTCTGGATCAACAAATGATGGGCCTGTTGCCAGACCTCTGTAGTAAATGGGTTGGCCATATGCAGGCGCTGCCAGCGCCCATCAATCAGCACCGGCGCCCCCTGCGTGGCAATCGGTTGGGTGGTGCGCCCTTGCAACCAGCCCACCACATCGGGGCTGTTGTGCCACTCCGGCAACGCCAATCCGCCCCATGCCGTCACCCCCAGCAACGCCACCGTGGCCTGTAGGTTGGCCGCCTGCACCATATCAAGACAGCGCTCGAGATTGGCCATACTGATGCGGTCGATTCGTTGTGGGCGCGGCTGTAATTGCCCCCATACTGGCCGCAACACCACCTGACGCACCCCCAATTCGGCCAGCTGGCTGAATTGGTCGCGTACCACCGCCCAATCAATTTCTTGCCAGCCGTGCTGTTTTTGGCGGGCCGGCGTGTATAATACCGCTCCCATAAATGGCTGATTGGTCATGGCTTGACTGCTGGGCCAGTCCCACGCAAAAAGACATTAGGCCACGGCGCAAAGTTACTCGCGAATTCTTCGCCGGGCAGGTCTTTGCCTTTTACCGTAATAATCCGGTACGCCACCACACTCAGACCGTCTTTGGCTTTGTCTGATTGTTTGGTTTTGCCGGTGGCTAACGTCGGGTCATCGATATAGACCGGATCTTTGGGGGCGGGGATGGTATTGGTGATTTTGGGGCCGACCACTCGCACATCTCGCCCTGTCGCCGTGCCACGCAATGCGATATCGAGAATTTGGTTCTCGGTATCGACCATCGTGTCAATCATCACCCAATTCCCCGTGTCATTCACAAAGCGCAAATCGAGCTCACCGGTATAAATCGCCGCATCAAGCCCAGGCCCAGCCAAGTCGGGGTAGGCGTAATCGTCGTACCATTTAATATAAAACGGATGGGCATGCCATTCTTTGAACGGCAATCCCGCATAAAACGCCGCTCGGAACAACGACGTCGACACCTGACACACCCCGCCGCCCCATTCCAATTGCGTACGCTTACCCACCACCGCATACCCTTTGACAAAGCCGTTCGCCTCGTTTATCTCACCCACTTCGGTATTAAACGAAAACGTCGCCCCTGGTGCAATCAACACGCCGTCGATTTGCTTCGCACCCGCCATGATATTGGTGATGCGGTAGTCGGCAGAGCCCACAAAACTACTGCGCCCCGTGCTCAATACATCGCCAAACCGCAATGAGCCGATTTGACTCGCACTCAATTGGGGCAATACTTCTTCTGTCGGTAATTCCACCACCCGATTCGTCGCAAAAAAGGCATCGCCGATTTGCTGTACCGCGGCCACACGGTCTAAACGGACCCCTTGCTGACTCGGTTGCACAATCGTCGCCCGCCCGTTGACCACCTTCACCCGCGCTTCGACACTTCCCGTATCGATATACTGCGCCAAACGATCAACCTCGGTGGCAATCGCATTGGCATCAGGGAGCACCTGCACCCCATTCGCGGTTTTGTTCATTGCAATCAAGCGAATCAACGTATCTCGTTCCCACAACCAATGTTGTTGCCCATAGCGAATCAATATCGGCGCACTCAAAAACTGTTTAGCATTATCGACACTCAACGCCAAATTTTGATCGTCCGTACTCGGCGCAAGCACATTAGTACGCAACGTCACCGTCAGTGGTTGGGCTGCCCGTATGGTATTCAAAATATCAATCATCGTCTGATCAACCAACAACTGCCGCCCCGTTTGCGCTGGCACGCCTTGCACTTCCCCCGTCTGCCCATCAATCATGATGTCTGGGGCTTGTACCGGCTGATCGATGTCTTTGGTAATCTGTATCAAATAATTTTGCAACTTGGCCGTATTCACCACCACATGCGGCCCGACATCCAATATTCCCCTCCAGCGCAACCACGTGTTCTGAAACAATACCCCCAACCCACGTCCCGTACTCAACCCCAATAACTCGTTACTCGTCTGTCGAATATCGATCGAAATCCCCAACTCACGCGCACTCGGGTGCCAGACCTGTTCGTGATATGTTAGCGTCACTGGCTCTTGCAAAAACGCCTCGTACCGCTTACTAATCCGCTCTGTTAACATGTCTCGCGTCAAGCCACTCATCGCCACACCTTGCAGTGTGACACCGTCAGCCACCATCGGCTCACTGTTGGGCAATAGATACGGCACACATATTGCCAGCAATACCAGTACCACCGCAATAATTACCACCCCGCGAATATCATTACTACTCGCTTGGTCGTATGTGCGCGTCAACCACCCCGTGATCCCACCACCCACTACCCGCGTTTCGATCGGTGGCGTGGCTGGCGAAACAATATTTTGGGGCGGCGTAAACCCATCACGCCGCCGTTGGATCGGTCCATATTTTTGGGCGTATCGTTGGCGCATAACTACTCTAAATACTATTGGTTTCGTACTACACATACTAGCATTGCTTATTTTTATTGTCAACCCAAATGAGGTACTATTTTTTGTAGTGTGTAATTTATTTTTTTTAATGAAAACACATTCCGGCCATCGTGAATACGCAATTACGCCAGCACATGCGGGTTTGCATGCACTGGCGTACAGCTGTGCCGGTGGCCCCAATGCGCAGTTACGCGATGGTCAAAAACCGCCCATCGCTGGCCCGGGTAATAGATTTGGTGGCGACCACCGCGTCATGGTTAATCGGCCCATAGATATGCGGGAATAGTGGTGCGAGGGTATCGCCCGGGCTGGGTGCTTCCCATTTGAGGGGGCTCGTCAAGCGCTCACTCTCAATCACCAACAACAAAAAATCCCCTGGTACTTGTTGATAAAAGCGATTAGCCACCGCAATCATCAATTCATCGCCGGCCGTACAATGCACAAAGCCATCATTGGCATATTCTGCCGGCAGATAGGGTTGATCACTCGGCCAATCCTGCCAACGAGTGGTCGTCACGAGATGATAAATAAGGCTCATCGGTTACTCCATAAAAAAGCATGCGCTGACAGGGTGTCAGCGCATGCCTCCAAACGTCGTTGCTTAGAATTCTGACATCACATTCGCAAAGGCATCGTGACTCGGGCGCAGTTGGGATTCGTCGATATAGGCCAACGGCGTGTCGCTCAAATTCATCATTTGGGGCAACGTGGCGCGTGCTTCGTTGATATACAGCAAGCCCGTCACAAATTCGTTAGCAACCCGAGATTCTTCCATCAACTTCATGGCCTGCCAGCGATCAGTAGGATCGTAGTCGCGGGCCAATTTACGCAACTTAATCATCGGGCCGTCATGCAAGCGCACCATCTGCTCAGTGCCAGGCTCGTAATCGACTTGGACTTCGCTGTAGCTGGGGATGAAGGTGATGTCTTGGATGCGTTCTTCGTGCTCTTTACCATAAGTGTAGCTTTTGGTCGAGGCATCTTGATTGTTGAAGGTCACACAGGGACTGATGATGTCAATCACTGCCGTCCCTTCATAACACAACGCCGCCTTGAGCAATTCACGCACTTGCTTGGCATCACCGGCAAACGAACGGGCCACAAAGCCACAATCCGCAGCCAAGGCTTCAGCACAAATGTCGATAGGGGGCAATTCGTTGATGCCGGCGTACTTGAGGTTTTGGCCGACATCGGCGGTGGCCGAATGTTGACCCTTGGTCAAGCCATAGACGCCATTGTTTTCGACGATATAAACCATCGATACATTGCGACGCATCATGTGTTTGAATTGCCCAAAGCCGATGCTGCCCGTGTCACCATCGCCACTAATACCGATGGGCAACAAGGTACGATTGGCGAGGGCGACACCGGTGGTGACCGACGGCATCCGGCCATGCAAGGTGTTGAAACCAAATGAGCGGCCCAGGAAGTAGGCGGGGGTCTTGCTTGAGCAGCCGATGCCGCTCATTTTGACCACTTGGCGGGGGTCAAGCGACAAATCATAGCAGGCAGCGATGATTTGGCTCGTTACCGAATTATGGCCACAACCGGCGCACAACGTCGTCGTGCCACCTTGGTAATCTTGGCTAGTAAGTCCGATCCGATTGGTCGGACGATTCGTCACAGTTGTCATTGTGGGTACCTCGTTTAATTGCGTACGACGCCACGGTGCTCAAGGATACGATTGGTCACGAATTCGGCAGTCAACGGCAACCCGTCACACAAATTGACGGCGCGCAGTTTGCCTGCCAAGGCCGGCACATGACTACACAGCAATTGGAGCATCTGGCTGTCTTGGTTCAATTCCACCACATAGATTTCGTCATGCTGTGCCACAAACTGACTGATATCGTCGTTGAATGGCAATGCCCGGAGCCGCAGGTAGCTACTTTCGATCCCTTGGGCTTGCAAATAATCACGTGCTTCCCGCACCGCATCATGCGTCGACCCGTAGGCGATAATCCCCACCGACGCACCGGGCTTGCTATCAACAATTGGTGCTGGCACGAGGTTGCGGGCCGTGTCGTGTTTGCGCGACAAGCGATCCATGTTGCGCTTCCAGTCGTCGTTGCGCTCGCTGTACACCGCCGCTTCGTTATGCCCAGTCCCACGCCCCAACCACGCCGCCCGGGGGTGTTGATTGCCGGGGATGGTGCGATAGGGCACGCCATCACCATCGATATCGCGATACCGGCCCCATTGGTTGTTGTGTTCCGCCAAAAAGGTCTCGAATGATTCGGTGTGCAATACTTTGCCACGGTTGAGTGGTTGGCTGGGGTAATCAAATGGCTTGGTCATCCAATTGTTCATCCCCAAATCGAGGTCACTCAATACCAGCACCGGTGTTTGCAGCTGCTCCGCCAAATCAAAGGCCAACCCAGCGAAATCAAAGCACTCTTGCATCGAACCAGGCAACAAACAGACGTGGCGGCTATCGCCATGCCCGAGGTAGTAGGCCGACAAAATATCCCCTTGCGATACTCGCGTAGGCAACCCAGTCGAAGGTCCCATCCGCATAATATCCCAGATCACAATCGGCACTTCGGCAAAGTATGCCAAGCCGCCGAATTCATTCATCAACGAAATTCCCGGTCCCGACGTTGCTGTCATTGCCCGGCTCCCCGCCCAGCCTGCACCCACAATGATGCCTGCAGCAGCGAGTTCATCTTCGGCTTGGATGATGGCGTAGTTGACTTTGCCATCCTCGGCCGGGCGCAATTTGGGGGCATAGTCGGTAATCGCATCGACGAGACTCGTTGACGGGGTAATCGGGTACCATGCCACTACTGACACGCCACCCACCAGCGCACCGATACCCGCCGCCGTATTGCCGTCGATTAGGATTTGGCCGCCAGTTTCGTTCATGGCTGCGACCCGGAATGGGTCTTGCTTGGGCAAATTAGCCCGCACATAGTTTATCGCCAAATCAACCATGCCCAAATTCATGTCAACCGCTTTGCGCTTACCATTGAAATGGTGCATCAAGGCGTCTTCGATTTGGCCACGATCAATCCCCAACAACTCGGTCAAAACCCCCACATAGGCCATATTGATGATGTAATCACGCAGGCTCTGGGGTGGGTTGAGTTCTTTGATGAATTCTTTGACGGGTACTGCGTACGACACCACATCGCTTCGTGGAGTGGTGAATTTGAGGTCGGCGGGGTGGATACAGACACCACCACTGGGGAGTTTGGCCAAATCCTCGTCAGAGGTCCGTGGATTAAAGGCAATCAAAATTTCAGAATGTTCGCGTCGTGCCGTATAGCCATGCTTACTGACACGGATGGCGTACCACGTTGGTAAGCCTTGGATATTCGAAGGGAACAGGTTCTTACCACTCACCGGAATACCCATTTTGAAAATGGCACGGATAAGGGCGTTGTTGGCTGTCTGACTCCCCGAACCATTTTCGGTGGCCGCCACGATGGTAAAGTCGTTGACGATTGGGGTGTGCGGATCATACGTTGATGACTGGACAGCGGTGTCAATTATTGTCATGCCAAGCTCCCATGATTTGCCATTATGCGCCGGTTATTATAGCACAGGAATGATACATTGCATGCAACAGTGTACGATAACGCCGGAGCGACACATCATGCGACACACCACCGCTTACCGTGCCATACTTATGGGTAATTTTGCGAAAGCCCAATCATCGCTTTTCCAACTACACCCCAATGTCATTCCATACTAGGTGGAATGACATTGGGGTAAAGCACATGACATAGATTTTGTGTTCTCAAAAACTCTTTTACCCACACCATCATCCTGCCACCGTAGCGTCGCCCTAAACCGCCCATTCTTTGGGGTTAGCGCTCCAGGCTTCGACGGTCGCCCGCTGGTCTGCTTTGATATACCCAGCCGACACTGCGGCGTCAAGCAACGGCGTCAACCACGTCAACGGTGTCAACGGGGCATTGGCCGCCACAAATCGGTCAAATGTGGCTTGCCAACCATACGTAAAGATACACGCGCAAGTGACAGCACTGGCGCCTTCGGTGTATAATGCTTCGATAGCAGTCACGGCACTTTCGCCCGTTGACACGGTATCTTCGAGTAACAACACCCGTTTGCCTTTGATATCGGCGCCTTCGACTTGGCGCCCGCGGCCGTGGGTTTTGGCGCCGCTCCGTACATATGCCATCGGGCGGGCAGCCCGCTCGGCCACCCATGCTGCCCATGGGATGCCCGCAGTGGCGGTGCCCGCCACCACGTCGGCATCCGTCAACAGCGCCGCAAAGGCATCACTGATAATTTGGCGCGTGGCCACATCACCAATCAACAAACGATTGTCGCAATAAATCGGCGACTTAATCCCCGATGCAAAGGTAAACGGCTCGTGGGGGCGCAACAACACCGCATGCGCTTGCAACAACGCCAACGCCACCTGGGATTGATTCGACATGAGAGGCTCCTTCATTATGTACGTCGGATTAGACTTCGGTACCACAAACTCTAGTGTATCAATTTATGACGGCTCCACCGTCACCTTGTTACCACTCGACCCATTTAGCGCCAACCCCCGCGTCATGCGCACCACCTTGTTTGTGGCCCGGGGCGGTACTGACCGCAAACCCGAGCCCGGTGAGCGCTTTATCGGCCGCGAAGCCATCAATCGCTTTACCCAAGCCAATGTGGGTCGCACCATCGAATACGCCTGGCAAGATTTCGGCAAAACCGAGTTGCTCGATGGCAACGGTGCCGTCATCTTCCAGAGTATTGGTGCCCTTATCGACCAAAACATCCCCGGACGCTTGTTTCAATCACTCAAATCTCACTTGCGCGATAGTGACTTTGTCGATACCAACGTCTTTGGTACCCCCTACCGCATCGAAGAGCTGGTCGCCATCGTAATCCGTATGATTGTCGACCGCATCGAAGTCATCCTCGGCAACAAAGTCACCCGCATGGTCATCGGGCGCCCCGTCCACTATTCACACAACCCCGACCACGACCAAATCGCCATCGACCGCATGCGCGAAGCCTGCCAATTGGCCGCCTTGCCCCAATTCGCCTTTTTGCCCGAACCCAACGCCGCCGCCGTGGCCTATGCCCGCACCGCCCCCGCCGACCAACGAGCCTTGGTCTTTGACTTTGGTGGCGGTACCCTCGACGTCACAATTATCACCACCGACGGCAAGGGGGGCAGCCGCGTCCTCAGCAACGACGGTGTCCCCGTCGGTGGTGACGTGATGGATCAACGCATCATGATGGGCAAACTCCTCTCCCACTTTGGCGTCGAATCCAAAATCGGCCGCCAACGCATGCCCTTCCCTGCCGCAATCTCCGATCGCCTCAGCGAATGGCAGAGTATTTTCGAGTTGTCCCACCCCAAATACATGCCCGTCATCGAAGATTTGCTCCATACCAGCACCCAACCCGAATTAGTGGCCCAGCTCAAAGTGTTGGTCAATCAAAACTATGGCTTGCCCCTGTTTGAAGCAGTCGAACACGCCAAAGTACGCCTCAGTAACGACGAACGCACCAATGTGTCGATGCATGTGCCGGGCATCGACATCGAACAACTCATCGAGCGCTGGGATTTCGAGCGCCTGATTGGTCCCGACATCCGCACCGTGGCCGCCTGTATCGATCGCGCCGTGGCCGCCGCCAACCTCAGCCACAATGACATCAACGTGGTACTCCGTACCGGCGGTTCGTCCCGCATTCCGGCCTTTGTGCGCATGCTGACCCAACGCTTTGGCAGTGCCGCCATGGTCGAAATGGACCCCTTCACCGGTGTGGCCCAAGGACTGGGTATCGCCGCCGCCGATGATGCCTTTTTTGCCCAACTGCAAAAATAACCCGTGCACAACAAAAACGTCGGAGCTTTCGTGATGAAAGCTCCGACGTTACCGTGACCAGTGGGGAATTAACCCAAGGTCTTTTGGTGGCAGGTGCGGTGGTGGTAGGTCTTGTTGCGACGGCGATCGTCCATCAACACAATCATTTCACGGTCGTTCATGATGCGTTGGTTGCAGTTGACGCAGGTGTGCACCGTGGCGCGACCACTCTTGTCACGTGACGTGACGTCCGTCTTTGACTTACCCTTGGTTTCTTTGGCCATGATAATGCTCCATGTATCTCATATGAATACGAAAACATGTGGTGATTATACCACATTACACAATAACAATGTAAGAGAAAAACTTTCCGCAATTATGCCTAATCGAACCCAATTATTGCCCCGTTGCGGCCACGCAACCACCATACCACTTCACCCACGCACATTTCACATTTTCATCATGACAAAAATACAGTATAATGCCCACATAGCGATGACGAAGACACGTCGGCAGTTCCCCGTTTGACCAGCGATTGCGCGAGTGGTGAGAGGCGCAACAACGACACTGACCGGTATCCCTTCTGAGCAGGAGGCCCAAGCAGCCCACGCTGTGTGTAAGCCGACCGGGTGCCCTCCGTCATTGGGGCAGAGCGTGTTAGCGCTCACAAAGCGGCCACATTCATGTGGCAATCAGGGTGGTACCGCGGGGTCTCTGCACCTCGTCCCTGCTAGGGGCGGGTTTTTTTGTGTTGTTTTTTGCCACACCAAAAGGGGATTTGTATGACATTTCGTGCAGTCGACACGCGTGCGTCATTTGTCGCACTCGAAGATCGCATCGGCGAGTATTGGCGCGTAAACGACATCAAGCGCCATGCCCTCGCTCACGGCGACCACGCCAAACCATTCATCTTTTACGAAGGGCCTCCCACCGCCAACGGCAAACCGGGGGTGCACCACGTCGAAGCCCGTGTCTCCAAAGACATCATCATCCGCTACCATCGCATGTGTGGCCAATACGTCATCGGCGCTCGTGGTGGCTGGGATACCCACGGCCTGCCCGTCGAAATCGAAGTCGAAAAAAAGCTGGGCTTTGCCGGTAAACCCGACATCGAACGCTACGGCATCGCCAACTTCAATGCCGAATGCAAAAACAGCGTGTTGACCTATATCGGCGAATGGGAAAAAATGACCGACCGCATCGCCTATTGGATCGACATGGAAAAACCCTACAGTACCTTCGATAATTCCTACATCGAATCACTGTGGTGGATCCTGCGCCAATTCTGGGATCGCGATTTGCTCTTCCGCGACTACAAAGTCACCATGCACTGCCCGCGCTGTGGCACCACCCTCAGCGATGCTGAAGTCAACCAAGGCTACGAAGACGACGTCGATGACCCCTCGGTCTGGTTGCGCTTCCGCCTTGACCCCAGTGGCCATCCCCTCGACACCGCCCTCGCCGGTGCCGCATTCTTGGCATGGACCACCACTCCCTGGACCCTGCCCGCCAACGTGGCCCTGGCCGTCAACCCCGATGCCGACTATGTGCTGGCCGAGACCGGCCCAGACGACAAACGCGAAAAAGTCATCCTCGCCGCTAGCCTGGCCGAAAAAGTCCTCGGTGAGGGGCATACCATCCTCGCCACCTACACCGGCAGCCAATTGACCGGCGCCCGCTACACCCGCTTGTTTGATGGTGTCCCTGGCCCCGGCGATACCCCTGACCTCAGCCAAGGCTACCTCGTCATCGGCGACGACTTCGTCTCGCTCGACGACGGTACCGGCATCGTGCACATCGCCCCCGCCTATGGCGACCTCGATGTGGGCCGCAAACATGGCTTACCGACCCTCTTTTCGGTCGATTTGAATGGCAACACGATGGCTCAGTTCGAGTCACTCGGCTTCGCCAACTTGTTTTTCAAGGCGGCCGACCCGGTCATCACCAAAGTGCTCAAAGAGCGGGGCGATTTGTTCAAAAGCGCCCGCGTCAAGCACACCTACCCTTTCTGTTGGCGCTGCAAAACGCCGCTGTTGTTTTTTGCCAAACCCAGCTGGTACATCCGCACCACCGCCCTCAAAGATCGCTTGGTTGCCACCAACCAAGAAGTCCAATGGGTGCCAGAGCACATCAAAAACGGCCGCTTTGGCAACTGGTTGTCCAACAACATCGACTGGGCCATTAGCCGCGAACGCTATTGGGGCACTCCGTTGCCCATCTGGATTTCGGCCGACGGCCTCCACAGCGAATGTATCGGCTCAGTAGCCGAATTGTCAGCCAAGGTAGGCCGCTCGTTGAGCGACCTCGACTTGCACCGCCCCTATGTCGACGAAATCACCTGGGAAGATCCCGTCCACGGCACCATGCGCCGCATCCCCGATGTGGCCGACTGCTGGTTTGACTCGGGCGCCATGCCGGTGGCACAGTGGCACTACCCCTTCGAAAACAAAGAACTCTTCGAGAAGTACGCCGGCCAAGCCGACTACATCTCCGAAGCCATCGACCAAACTCGGGGCTGGTTCTATACCCTGCACGCCGTCTCAACCCTGCTCTTTGACCGTCCCGCCTTCAAAAACGTGATTTGTTTGGGGCACATCCTCGACGGCAAAGGCGAAAAAATGTCCAAGTCCAAGGGCAATATCGTCAATCCGTGGGACATCATTAACGAATTCGGCACCGATGCCGTGCGCTGGTACATGTTTGCCTCGGCACCGCCCTACAACCCCCGCCGCTTTTCGCGCGAGTTGGTAGGCGACATGTTGCGCCAATTCACCTTGACCCTCTGGAACACCTATTCGTTTTTTGTGACCTATGCCAACCTCGATGGCTGGACCCCTGCCGGCCTACTCAACGCCGACGGCAGCCTGACCCTCGACATCGCCACCCTCACCAACCCCCTCGACCGCTGGGCCTTGGCCCGCCTCGACAATTTGGTGCGTACCGTCACCACCGAACTGGACGGCTACGACATCCATGCCCCCGCCAAAGCCATTGAGCGATTCGTCGAAGAAATGTCCAACTGGTACGTGCGCCGCAGTCGCCGGCGCTTCTGGAAGACCGCCAACGACGCTGACACCCAAGCCGCCTATGCCACCTTGTATACCTGCTTGGTCACGTTGAGTAAGCTCCTCGCCCCATTCATGCCCTTTATGGCCGAGGAAATCTACGCCAATTTGGTGCTCAGCAAAGCCCCCAACGCCAGCAATTCGGTCCACATGGCCAGCTGGCCGGTGAGTGTACCCGCCTGGAGCGACGACGCCCTCGTGCAAAGCATCGACGTGGTGCAAACCATTGTCGGCTTGGGTCGGGCTGCCCGCCGCAGTGCCGCCACCAAAATCCGCCAACCTCTGCCCCTCATGCTGGTGCGCGTCCCCACCAATGTGGCGGCCAGTCTGCCCGCCTTTGAAGGCGACCTGCGTGAAGAGCTCAACGTCAAAGCGATACGCTGGCTCGAAACTGGCGCCACCTTCATCGATTACCGCTTCAAACCCAACTTGCGCGTGGTCGGCAAAAAATACGGCAAACTAGTGCCCGCCTTGTCCGAAGCCCTCAAAGCCCTCGACAACGACAGTGCCCGCGCCCATGCCATCGCCGTCGAAAACGGCCAGTCGTTTGAGCTGGTGGTCGATGGCCAAACCTTGACCATTGCCCCCGACGAAGTATTGGTCGAGACCTCGTCACCCGATGGTTATGCCGTCGCCGAAGAAAACGGCGTTCTGGCCGCCCTCGATACCACCCTCACCCCCGATTTGGTGGCCGAAGGTATCGCCCGTGAAGTGGTGCGCTACATCCAAGATGCCCGCAAAAACGCCGGCTTCGCGATTTCGGACCGGATCAACGTCGTCATCGACGGCGTCGCCAATGATCCATTGCTCACCGCTACCATCGCCACTTGGCACGACTATATGTGCACCGAAACCCTCGCCGAGGAATTGGTGCTGGGCAAAGGCCTGCCCGGCGCCCATAGCGAGACCCTCGAACTCGACGACAAAACTCTCACGATTGCCGTCAGTCGCGCCTCGGCGTAAATCAACGTCCGTTACCACAGCCCCTGCAGTGATTTGCATTGCAGGGGCTGTACTCTTGACATTTTCAAATTAACACCGTATATTAACACTGTAAATTTATCAGGGAGCAGGGTATGGTTCGTCCCAAAAAGCATGCGCAGGTACCAAACCTAAAGGAATCCATCAAAGACGTCGCATGGCAACAGATGGTAGACGTAGGTGCTGCCGAATTATCGTTGCGGGCGATTGCACGCGAGATTGGGGTAAGTACGCCGGCAATTTACAACCACTATGCAGATCGTGATGCGTTGGTGACCACCCTGATTATCGATGCGTATACGTCACTAGGGGATTATCAGTTAGCGGCGCGTGATAGTGTGCCACAAAGTGATAGGCGTGGGCGGTTACATGCCACCGGCATGGCGTACCGTGCCTGGGCACTTGCGAAGCCACAGCGCTATCAGTTGATTTTTGGTACGCCAATCTCTGGATATCAGGCACCAGCTGAGGTCATGCCGGTGGCAGGGCGATCGTTACGGGCATTGGTGAGTGTGATTGATCAACTGTATGCGGCAAACGCACTCAACACTGCCGCAATCCCCACCGTGATGCCGGTAGCCTTGCCCATATTTACGGTATGGCAACAGCATACCGAGGCAAAAGTGCCAGAAGCATTGACCGTGGCCATCATGATTTGGGGGCGAGTCCATGGGTTGGTGTCACTCGAGATTGCCCGCTCGATTCCCCCATTTGGTGAGACAGGTGATGGATTGTTTATGTACGAAATGGACGCGATTGCACAGCAGTACATCACCCATACTTAGCCAACATGCGTAGTGCTATGTTCCCTAAAGGAGTAGTCATGAGTACGATTTTCCCTGGGCGCTACAGCGCCAAAACGAATGCGCCATTCGTGGTGTTTTTGATTGGCATGCGCATCAACACATGGTGGCGCTTTGACAAGTGGCTCCCCGTGGCATCAGCCATGGGACCGATGATACGCACGTTGTACACCCATCCCGAAAAGGGCTTTTTGCATATGGAGTCCTTTTGGAACATGCACGGCCCCATTCTCGTGCAGTATTGGCGCTCGTTCGACGACCTCGAGGCCTTTGCGCGCAACCCGTCAGACCTGCACGTGGCCGCCTGGAAGCGCTTTAATCAAGCCATAGGCGCAGACGGCTCAGTGGGCATCTGGCACGAGACCTACATGGTCAAACCTGACCAGTACGAGTGCGTCTACGGCAACATGCCCAAGTTTGGGCTTGGGGCGGCCATGGAGCATACCGAGGCGAGCGGGCGCCGTTACACGGCGCGTGAGCGGTTGAATGCAAATGAATCGTAGCCGTTGTTAGAGCGTGAAAGGAACATCACATGCCTGTGCATATCGTGGTAAGGATTAGTGCAATTAGACAGGCCACGATGCACAAATTGCATGGAAACGGAGAATTGGTGCGTAAGATCAATCGGTCAAGCCACATGACCTGCCCGGTGCCCATCTCGAGACGCTCGAACTCGACGACAAAACCCTCACCATTGCCGTCAGTAAAGCCGAATAATCACATCGTCATCCTGCGTCTGCATAGTGCAAGCGCAGATTTTTGGAGGATCGCATGAATATTGCCCTGTGGGTCACTCAAGCCCTGTTAGCGTTGGTTTTTGGGATGGCAGGGTTCATCAAAACCTTCCAGCCCGCCAAAACTCGCGCTACATTCGACTGGGCCAAAGAAGCCCCAGCGATCGTCATTCTCTTTATTGGTGTGACCGAACTCCTCGGCGCCATCGGCATCATCGTCCCCTACGCCACCGGCATCATGCCCTTCTTGACGGCCTGGGCTGCGATCGGCTTTGCGGTCATCATGGTGTTGGCCATAATTGTCCACGCCCGCCACCGCGATACCCGTGGCATCATCATGAATGTGGTTTTCTTTGTGCTGTCACTCGCAGTAGCCTACGGGCGCTGGTGATTCCCTATCTAGCGTTACCATCACAAAAATCTCGAGGGTATTATGCATGTAATACAGATTCCGCTCCGCTTTTCGAATGCCTATTTGGTCATCGATCAACAAGCCATCCTCGTCGATACCGGGTCCCCAAACGAATCAGACACCATCATGCGTGCTATCACAAACGCCGGCATTACGCCGAACGACATTTCGTTGTTGGTGCATACCCACGGGCACATCGACCATGCCGGTTCCACCGCTGAGCTACGGCGCCGCATTGGTATACCGACCGCTATCCATCATGCCGATGCGCCAAACCTACTATCTGGCACAAATGGCATCGTCAAACCACGCAATCTGGAGGCGCGACTAGTGGCAGCAATGCTGGTCAAACCATTCGAAGCCGTCAAAGCCGATATCGTCTTTACCGAAGAACTGTCGCTCCATGCCTACGGCATCAACGGTCAAATCATTTTTACTCCGGGGCACACCAAAGGATCAATATCACTGTTACTCGGTAACGGTGAAGCAATCGTTGGCGATGTAATGATGGGCGGCTGGCTTGGTGGCACCATTCGCCCGCACCAACCCAACTATCACTACTTTGTGGATGACTGGGCTGATGTGCATCACAGCATCAATCGCTTGCTCACCCATGCCCCTACCCGCTGGTACGTGGGGCATGGTGGGCCGTTGGCGTATGCACAGGTAGCACGCCATTTTGTAGACATCATTGATAAATGAAATAGGTATGACAGGTTGGGGATACGGGTTGAGAACGGTATACAGTACATTCCTACGGAGCAAATTCATGGATTCATTCGCAGCATTAGCAACACATCAATTCAACTTGAAACTGCCGTAGCGGGAATTCGTGCCTACGAGGAACAGATGGGCATCGGCAAGATTGTCTTGCAATTTCACTAATAGTTGTGTTGTGTGCAAAGGCTACCTCTATGGACATGATCTACACCATTGGCCCATCAGTAATGGCTGCGATTACAGTTTTGATCATCGCTACATATACATGGAACACCATGCGTAGCGCGAGTATCGTAGTGATGGTATGGGGTGTTTTGGCTATTACGATCGGGCAAATCTCGTTTTTTACCGGTTTGACAGAGTGGCAAGCATCAGACTGGATTGGCTTTCTGCTTTTTGGGGTACTCACGTTTACGCCGGCCGGATTATTGCTGGTGACTGCCAGGCGCATGCAATCCTTAAAACACCTCATGGCGCAGACACCAACGTCCGTGTTAGTAATGACGCAAGTCTATCGGTTCGGCGGAGTTTTTTTGATTATGGCGTATGCGCGGGGTCAACTACCGCTAGCGGTCGGGTTGGTGACGGGTGTGGTAGATTTGGTGGTGGCTACGACTGCGCTCGCGTTGTCAGTGTATTTGCGCTGTAATGAGACGCGCGCTCCGATGTTGGTCATTGCGTGGGCGATGTTGGCCATCGCAGATTTTGTGTGGGCAGTGAGCCTTATCACGGTGTCGTTTTTGGGGGTTATTCAATTGACTCCGGCGCCAGTGATGATGGGAAATGCGCCGTTGCTCGTGATTTCGTTGTTTGCTGTACCGTTTGGCATCTTTGTGAGTGTGTATGTGGTTGCGCGGATGTGGACCATAGCTGGGCGCACTGATTCATCGAGAAGTTGTTGATTGGAAAAGAAAGGAAACAAACATGCTTTATGTACCTGCGATTCTCGCTAGTCTGCATCATGTTGCGGCGTTTACGCTGGTGGCTTGTCTCGTCTACGAATGGCGAACCTTCCGACAGCGCCTCACGGATCACGAAGCCCGTGGTCTACAACAAATTGACTTGTGGTATGGGGTGTCAGCACTAGTGTTGCTGGTTGCTGGCATTTTGCGGGTGTTCTATGGTGGCAAAGGGTATCAGTTTTATCTGGGGAACACACTGTTTTGGATCAAAATGGCACTCATACTGGCTATCAGCATCTTGTCCATTTACCCCACGATTCGCTATATTCGCTGGGGAAGTATTGCCATTGACGGGATAGCGCTCTCTGATAGTGAATTCCAACGCATTCGCCAATTATTACGTCTCCAAATGATTGGCATATTACTCGTCATCATTTTGGCGCCAGCCATGGCACGCGGATTGTGGATGTAATATAACTACACACTTCTACATATCTTAATATGCAATAACCTACGGCCGCCGGCAATCCCCTCCTCATTTCTGCCTTCCAACTTCACGCTTCCTCTTTCGCACGGTGGTTGCCGTGCAATCTCCTCCCGCATGCCAGCGCCATCCATTACCCCAGCCCGAACGTCATTCCATGGTCGTTGTTTACAACGGCCGTGGAATCTCCCTTGACTACTTTTTTATTTGACAAAACTAATATCATTAGTTTACAGTCTATGCATATTAGTTTTTTTGTGAAAAATGAAAGGCTACGGCGATGAAAGTGCAACAATACGGGGAATATTTATGGCAGGTACGCAGTGCCTGGTTCCCCGTCAATGCCTATTTGGTACGCGAGTCAGACGGATTTACGGTCATCGACAGCCTGCTCGGCGCCGGCGATGCAGATGCCTTGCAGGCACTCGCCCAGCGCTTGGGGGGCGACATTCGCCGGATTGTTTTGACCCACGGGCATATCGACCACATCGGCGGCTTTGACCGCTTGCATGCCATCGCCCCCCAAGCCGAGGTGATTGTCGGAGCGCGCGAGGCCCGCTTTTTGGCGGGCGACCTGCAGCTAGATGCCAGCGAGCAGGCCCACCCATTGCGCGGTGGCTACACCACGGTGCGCACCGTGCCGACGCGTCTGGTGGGGGATGCTGACATGATTGGCTCGTTGCGGGTCGTCGCAACGCCGGGGCATACACCCGGGCACCTTAGTTTTTTTGATAGCCGTGATGCCACCATCATCACCGGCGATGCCCTGCACACCGTGGGGCGGGTCACCATCACCAGCGAGCTCTATTGGAAGTTCCCCTTCCCGGCCACGGCCACTTGGAGCAAATCCCACGCCAACGCCAGCGTCGCCCAGCTTGCCACCCTCAATCCCAGCCGCCTCGCTCCTGGGCATGGTCAGGTGGTAGCCGACCCTGCCGAGCAATTAGCGGCGGCATTGACCCGCGTGCAGGGGCAATAACCGTGGCCCGCGGCATTACCCGCACGCAGATCATAGACAGTGCGGCGACGTTGGTCAATACCGACAGCTTTGCGGCCTTGAGTTTGGCGCAAATTGCCAGCCAAACCGGCATCAAAGTACCCTCACTCTACAATTACGTGACTGGCATCGACGATGTGCGCCAGGCGTTGGCCACCCGTGGCGCCCAAGAAATTTTGGCAGTAGTGGTACAGGCAGCCGTCGGGCGCGCCGGTACCGCTGCAATTATGGCAGTAGCAGTAGCGTACCGAGCGTACATTGTGCACAATCCGGGGGTTTATACGGCGACGATTCAGACCGCCAACCCTGACCCAGCATTTCAGCATGCCAATGCGGAATTACTGCGGGTACTCACGCAAATTCTTGCCCCCTACCAGCTGTCGGAGCCAGACTTGATTCATGCCCTGCGGGGATTGCGCAGTCTGGTCCACGGCTTTGCCACCCTCGAAATAAGTGGCGGATTTGGTATGCCCGTTGATCTCGATGCGAGTTTTGTGCAGATGGTGCAAACGTTTATTGGCGGGATTTCGTACACGACGGCTTAAGGACGCAGACACAAAAACAGCGTCCAGTATTGACGAATCAATACTGGACGCTGTTGGTTTGGTACGGGAGGAGAGAATCGAACTCTCGACATGAACTTGGAAGGCTCCTACGTTACCACTACGCCACTCCCGCACGTGTGATTGCTACATTGTACGCAACTCAATAGCCTACGTCAAACCCAAATCCAAAATTGCAGAATCATACCGAATCAAGTATACTATTTGATAGGAACGGCGGGGCTGTCTTTATGCGTTAACTGAGAGTAATACTCTCAGTTTTGTTGTTATATTTTGCTGTTCCACAGTGGATTGCAGAGGGGCATCATCATGAGCGATCGCATTTTTTATTTGACACCAGAAGGCAAAGCCAAACTCGAAGCCGAATTACGGGAACGGGAAACCGTGCTCCGGCGCGAAATCGCCGAACGGATCAACCAAGCCAAAGAACTCGGCGATATTTCGGAGAGTGGCGAATACGAAGACGCCAAAAAAGAATCTGGCTTCAACGAAGGCCGTGTCAAAGAAATCCGTGATGTGTTGGCACGTCACCAAATCATCGAAGACGAACCAGGCAACATCAAAGAAATCCGGATTGGCTCAAAAGTCACCATTCGCTACGATGGTGAAGACGAAGACGAAGAATACCGGATTGTCGGAAGTGCCGAGTCAAATCCTGCCGACGGCATGATTTCGAACGAATCACCCTTGGGGAGCGCCTTGATTGGGCGCAAAGTAAAAGACAAAGTGGTCATTCATGCACCAAGTGGTCCGATGAAGTGTGTGATTAAAGCGATTAAATAACCACAGATCAGATAAGGGTGCACCATGGAACTCAACGAACTACAACAGCAACGCGCCGATAAACTCACCCGTCTCCGCGCTGCCGGTATCGAAGGCTACCCGGCGCGTTCACAACGCACCCATGCCATCCCTGCGTTACTCGCAAACTTTGATGACATGATGACCCAAAACGCCCTCGTGACGGTGGTGGGGCGGATCGTCGGCGCGCGCCGGATTATGGGCAAATTAGCCTTTGCCCACATCGAAGACGAACATGGTCGCATCCAACTCTGGTTGAGTCGCGCCGAAGTCGGCGACGAATGGTTTGAGCGCTTTGCTAACGACATCGACACCTTTGACATCATCCAAGCCAGTGGTTCGCTCCGCCGCACCAATGCCGGCGAAGCCTCGGTGTTTGTCAGTCACATCACCCTACTTAGCAAAGCCATCAATCCCCCACCCGACAAATGGCACGGCCTCACCGACACCGAAGCCCGGTTGCGCGAACGCTACCTCGACATGATTGTCAATCACGACGTGCGCGCCAACTTCCGCGTCCGCGCCCAGGTCATGCGCATGATGCGCAAAGTCCTCGACGAGCGGAACTTCCTCGAAGTCGAAACTCCCGTGCTCCAACCCATTTATGGCGGTGCCACGGCGCGCCCTTTTACCACCTTTCACAATCAACTCAAACAAGACCTCTACCTGCGGATTGCCGTCGAGCTCTACCTCAAACGCATGATCGTCGGGGGCTTTGAGCGCGTCTACGAAATCAGCAAAGTATTCCGCAACGAAGGGGTTGACCGCACCCATAACCCCGAATTCACCATGATGGAATGCTACCAAGCCTTTGGTGATTACAACGACATGATGGATCTCGTCGAAGACGTCTGTCGCCAAACCGCCATCCATCTCACTGGTGGTACCGTTGTCCAATACCAAGAATATGCCATCGACTTTGGCCCCAAATGGCAACGCATCTCTATCCCCGGGTCCATCCTCGAGCGCACCGGTATCGATATTTTGGCACTCAAAACCCATGACGCATTAATTAGTGCCATCCGTGAGCGCAAATTGCCTGTCGAAACCAAACCGAGTTGGGCCAAACAAGTCGATGAATTATTTAGCGAAATCATTCAGCCCAGTTTGATTCAACCCACCTTCATCGTCGACCACCCCGTCGAGCTCTCGCCACTGGCCAAACGCCACGCCCACGACCCCGCCATCACCGAACGCTTTGAAGCGATTGTGGCTGGGATGGAAATCGGCAATGGCTATAGCGAGCTCAACGACCCCTTTGACCAAGAGCAACGCTTCCTTGGTCAGCTCCAAGACCAAGCCAAAGGCGACGACGAAGCCCACCAGCTCGATCACGACTACATCAATGCCCTGATGTACGGCATGCCCCCCACCGGCGGCCTCGGCATGGGCATCGATCGCATGGCGATGATTTTTGCCAATCAATCAACCATCCGCGACGTCGTCGTATTCCCGCACCTGCGCCCCCGCGAAGGTTAGTCGAGACCCCTATTATGCCCACACAATTCGTTGTCGAAGTCGATAATTTACCCCCCGTCGTCCAAGGTTGGCTCAAAGCCGCCAACCTTGGTGACCTCGAAACAGTCGAATTGGTCTTTACTGATCGCGAAGTGCTATTGCGCAAACCACGCTCACAGCCGTTGCGCCAATGGGCCGAACCCGTCATCGACAAATACGACAAAGCCTTCCGGCGCTTGGCGGGACTCGAATAAGCCCATGCGTCTCAGCAAATCACAAATCCTCGACTTCCATACCATCATCATCGAACGCTACGGCGGACGCTTGGGGATTGCCTCCAGCGACGTGCTCGACCGCGTGCTTGCCACCCCCGACCAAACGTTGTTTGGCTTCCACTGCTACCCCACCCCCGTCGCCAAAATCGCCGCCTTCGTGTATAATCTCGTACGCCAACAACCCTTTATTAGCCACAACGAAACCACTGCACTGCTCGTGTTGCTCTATTGGTGCGATAATAATGGACAGCAATTGGCGATTCCCCATGCCGAAATCGTCCAGGCGCTCATACCCCTCTATCACGCACCCGACGAAAGTGCCTTTCGTGATTGGTTACAGGTCAACCTGACCCCCAATGATAATATTCCCTTCTGACCTCACCCTCGCCCAGATCCAACCACGCCTTACCACGCAAGTGATTGGGCGCGAACTCGTGCGCCTACACCACACCACCTCGACCAACGACGTCATCCGGGCTGCTGCCGCCACTGGGCGCCCCGAAGGGTTGGTCGTGCTGGCCGAACACCAAACCCACGGCCGGGGTCAACACGGCCGCCAATGGAGCGACATCCCCAACCAAAGCCTGCTCTGCTCGCTCCTGCTCCGCCCCACCCACATCCCTGCCACCCACACCGCCTTGGTCATCAATGCATTTGTGGCGGTACTGGCCCAAACCATCACACAGGTTACCACCGCCCCCATCCACATCAAATGGCCCAACGATATCGTTGTCATGGCTGGCAGCCAGCGCCGCAAACTGGCCGGCGTCCTCTGCGAAGCCCGCATCGTAGCCCACCAAATCGAGTCTATCTGTATCGGCTGGGGCGTCAACGTCCATGCCCACCCCCAACACCACAGCGATAGCGTCGATTTGGCTCGCCATAGTAGTGCCGTCAACGATTGGACCACCCAACCAATCAGCCGCGCCGACATCCTCGTCGCCCAACTCAACGCCTTCGACCACGTCTACCAACAGCTCCAATACGACCCCACCGCCTACCAGGCACACTGGCGCCAGTTGGTGCCCATCGTCGGCACATCCGTCACGATTAACCGCCACGACACCCAAATCAGTGGCACCGTCACCCAGCTCAACGACGACGGCAGTATTGTCGTTGCTACTGCCAATGGCAGTGAGGTGGTACATTCGGGCATCATTCAATTTGATTAATTTTTGTGAAAAATAGTACTGCGATAACGTGAATATGCATTAATGTTAGTTAGTCCAATTTCGCACATTTCGTGGCAGGTGGCAATCAGTACGAAAACCGGCGCTATCTCTTTGTGATACCCAAAATCAGTGCTTGTGATGGCAACGCATTTGGATTCGGTGGTTGCTGATGCGGTATTTTTATCATGAAATTCCCACAATTCAAAGTTGAATAATTGCGCAATTCCATGCTATACTCGCCTACAAGGTGATAAGTTATGCTGTTATGAGTGAATATTCATCGCATTGTAATGCCTCACGACTAGTATGATTCGTGTTATTCGGATAGACTAGATTAATTAGTAAAATATTTTGGATGTATGCCAAGTTTGTGTTTGGTACCATACAATCCACAATTGGGAGCACTGACTGCATGGTCGATAATCCACGCCAAATACCACAAAACAACGCCGAACAACGTGAGCTCGTGACCCGCGCCCAACGCCGCCGCCAAGATTTTGTACGCGTTGATGGGATGACAAGTATCACCGACCGCATTCCCACCCTAAACTCACTTATCACACGACCAGAAGCATTACTCGAGCGTATTCCCGCCCGTGTCATCATGCACATTTTGGTAATTGCCATTATTCCCCTCGCATTGCTCGTCAGCCGAAGCAATATCGTCCAAATCACCACAGATCCGATTGTGACCACCACTACCACAGCCAACGACTTTACCGTCGAAGTGGAACCGTTGACCACGGCTCCCGGCGCCGAGCAAGGTGACAATCCCATCTCTGAAAGCGAAGATCTGCCCGTTCCCTTGTCGGTGGTATCACGCAATCAAGTCATGTCACCGGTCGTCGTACCCGTGACAGTGCTTGTTGATCGTGCCTTTATGCGCAATGGTCCTGGCACAAACTACGACCCAATCACCCGCGCTGATGCAGGCGCACCGCTCCAAGTTATCGGCAAATACGGTGACTGGTACCAAGTCCGTGAGCGTGTCGATACCCAAGTCTATTGGATGGCAGGCGAGTTGCTTTCGTTACCTGATAATGCCGCCAACACCATATTTGATATTTTTGATAACGAGGTCCCGCCCCCACCACCCCCACGGCTCGCAACCGTGCGTGAAGCAGGGCTCACTGTGCGCGACGGCCCCGGCAAAAACTATGTTGCGGTCACCACCCTCACCCTCAATGCCAATGTCGAATTAATCGAACGCTACCAAGACTGGTATCACATCGCCGTCGACAACAACACCGATGGCTGGGTACGGGCAGACTTCCTCGATGCCACTCCCGATGTCACCAAACGTGTTATTAACGCCGAAACTATCCCCGACCCATCACCTGAGTTGATTGGCGTCATTACCGGTGACCAAGTCAATTTGCGCCGTGGCCCTGATTCGCGCCATGCCAAAATCGACATGGTCAACAAAGGGCAACGCCTCGATTTGATTGGCAAATACAAAGACTGGGTTCAGGTCAGCTTCAACAAAAAGAAAGCCTGGATCTTTAAAGACCTAATGAATGTATCATCACACGTGCTCCGCCGCGTCCCTAATACCACCGACTTCCCCGCCTTACCCGTCGCACCGGTACGCTCCAAATACACCAATGTGTCAACCAGCAGTGACGTCGCTAATATTGCCTTGCAATTTGTGGGGTATCGATATGTCTGGGGCGGCACCACCCCCAAAAGTGGCTTCGATTGTAGTGGCTTGATGCTCTACGCCTTTAAACAGGTCGGGGTAAGTATCCCGCGCTTGGCGGCATCACAATTCAATGCCAGCAATGGCGTGCAGATTAATGGCCTCGAAAATCTCGCACCTGGGGATATGCTGTTTTATGTCCGTACCAGTGGGCGGCGTGGCATCACACACGTATCGATGTATATCGGTGGAGGCAAAATGGTCCACGCCATGACCCCACGCTACGGCGTCCAAGTCTCCAATATCTACGATAAGTACTGGTTAGACCATTATTACGGCGCCGTACGCATCCGGCGCTAACCCGTCAATCCAAGTCACACACAACCGAGTGGGCCATCTGCCCACTCGGTTTTTGATGCAGAGTCGTGCATTTCTGTGTACACTATAGGCAATCAGTATCACGAGCAAAGGATTCACTATGAAGGGTTTGATTTTGAGCGGTGGCAAGGGCACCCGTCTCCGCCCCATCACCTATACCAGTGCCAAACAACTGGTCCCCGTCGCCAACAAGCCGGTGCTATTCCGCGTCATCGAGACCATCCGTGACGCCGGTATCACCGATATTGGCATCATCGTCGGCGATACAGCCGCCGAAGTCGAAGCTGCCGTCGGCACTGGCGAGCGCTGGGGTGTCAAAATCACCTACATCCAACAAGACGCACCGTCGGGGCTGGCCCATGCCGTCAAAATCGCCCACCCCTTCCTCGGCGATGATCGCTTTGTGATGTTCCTCGGTGACAACTGCATCCAAGGGGGTATCTCGGGGCTCATCCAACAATTCCAAAACAGCGATTACCACGCCCAAATCGTCCTCAAGGAAGTCCCCAACCCCCGCTCATATGGCGTCGCCGAACTCAACCCCGATGGCAGTATTTTGCGCCTCGTCGAAAAGCCCAAAGAGCCCAAATCAAATCTGGCACTGGTGGGCATCTACATGTTCGACAAAACAATCTGGGACGCCATCGATTCCATCAAACCATCGTGGCGGGGTGAACTCGAAATCACCGACGCCATTCAAGCCCTCGTCGATAGCAACAAAACCGTCTTCCCCTACATTCATCGCGGCTGGTGGATCGACACCGGCAAAAAAGACGACATGCTCGAAGCCAATCGCCTCATCCTCGAAGAACTCACTGCCCAGCAATTGGGCACCGTCGATGAATCCTCACGGCTGATCGGCAAAGTCATCATCGAAGCCGGCGCCGAAGTCATCAACAGCACCATTCGCGGCCCAGCGATTATTGGCGAAGGCACCCGCATCGTTAATTCATATGTCGGTCCATTTACCGCGATTTATCATCACTGCACCATCCAAAACAGCGAAATCGAACATTCGATTGTGCTCGAACACTGTAGTATCAACGACCTGCCCGGTCGGCTCTGCGATAGCCTGATTGGTCGCCACGTCGAAGTATCACGCTCAACACTGCGCCCCAGCGCCTATCGCCTCGTACTCGGTGATCATAGCCACGTCGACGTATTGTAATTAACCACACCAATGCCCCGTAGCAGACATGCTACGGGGCATTGGTGTTTATTCGTTTGGAAGATAATCAATCCCCGACACACGCATCAGTTTATCCCAACGATGAAACGACTCGATATGGCGAATCGTGCCAGTGGTAGCCCTCATCACCACCGAATGCGTCCGGGCGCCAAATTCGCTATATTGTACCCCACGCAAAAAATCACCCGAGGTAATACCTGTCGCGACGAAGTAGACATTCTCGCCCTTGACCAATTCATCAGTTGAATACACATGCTCGGGGTCTAGGCCTTGTTGCGCCATCAACGCACGTTCATGATCATCACGTGGCCACAACCGGGCATGAATCTCACCCCCGAGACACTTGAGTGCACATGCAGTCACTACCGCCTCGGGGGCACCGCCGATACCCATCAACATGTCAGCTGGCGCGTCTTCGACTGCAGTCATCACACCAGCAGCGACATCGCCATGCGCGATTAAGCGAATCCGCGCACCAGCCGCACGAATCTCGCGGATGAGCTGATGATGCCGTGGCCGATCAAGTACCACAACCGTGATATCTGATACCCGCCGACGGAGCGCATGCGCTACCGCATTGACGTTCTCGGCCACACTGGCATTGATATCGACTTTGCCACGCGCAGCCTCACCGACGGCGAGCTTGTACATGTAGGGGATGCCGTTCCATGCGTGCAATGCACCACGCTCGGCTACCGCAATCACTGCAATGGCACCAGGCATACCCTCTGCAAGCAGGGTGGTGCCCTCAACGGGGTCAACGGCAATGTCAACAGCCGGGGCAGCTCCAGTCCCCACCCGCTCGCCTGTATACAACATCGGGGCATTGTCTTTTTCGCCTTCACCAATCACCACTACGCCATCCATTACAATGCCGTTCAAGGCAAAACGCATCGCATCGACTGCAGCCTGGTCAGCGGCGTCTTTGTCACCACGTCCCATCAAGCGGGCGGCACGTAAGGCTGCGGCCTCCGTACAACGCACTAAATCCATTCCCAAATTGCGATCGAGCTGCATCTCTCACTCCCTTGTAATTACTACTATCCTTAGATACGTACGGTGCCACTCCATAGTTTGTTTTGTAGCAGTTTTATTAAATCTGCATAAGAATTTGCACTCTCACCCAACGAGTGCTAATTTTTGCTTGACAAGTGGCGATGCATTATCTATAGTTAATAGCGATTAGCAGTTGAGCTGTTTGACTGCTAAATGTTATGTATCATCGCAGATGAGGGGAAGCGTCACTATGGCTGCAAACTTCCGCATCCGACCGCTGGCCGACCGCGTCGTAGTAAAGCCGGCCGAGCGCGAGGAAAAGACCAAGGGCGGGTTGTTTATCCCAGACACCGCCAGCAAAGAACGTCCTATGGAGGGCGAAGTTGTCGCCGTCGGCGATGGTCGCCGCACCGACAATGGCCAATTGGTACCAATGAGCGTCAAGACCGGCGATCGTGTCTTGTTTGCTAAGTACAGCGGCACCGAATACAAGGTCGACGAAATCGATTATCTCGTATTGGCCGAAAAAGACATCCTCGGCGTCATCGAGGCATAATTTACCCGTACTAGGAAGCACTGAGGAGATTACACTTCATGGCAAAGCAGTTGTATTTTAATGAAGAAGCTCGACGCGCCCTCAAACGCGGCGTCGATGCTGTCGCCGATGCAGTCAAGACGACCTTGGGACCCCGCGGTCGCAACGTCGCCATCGACAAAAAGTTCGGATCACCGGTTGTCACCCATGACGGTGTGACGGTCGCCAAAGAAATCGAACTCAAAGACCCCTTCGAAAACATGGGCGCCCGCTTGTTGGTCGAAGTAGCCACCAAAACCAACGACATCGCTGGTGATGGTACCACTACCGCCACCGTGTTGGCCCAAGCCATCGTCACCGAAGGCCTCAAAATGGTAGCCGCTGGTCACAACCCGATGATGATCCGCCGCGGTCTCGACCGTGGTGCCGAAGCCCTCATCGCTCGGTTGCGCGCCATGGCCACCCCCATCCGCGATCGCGCCGACATTGCCCACGTGGCATCGATTTCGGCTGCTGACCGCGAAATCGGCGAAATCATCGCCGAAGTGATGGAAAAAGTCGGCAAAGATGGCGTCATCACCGTCGAAGAATCCAAGGGTATTGCCTTTGAAAAGGAATACACCGAAGGTATGCAATTCGACCGTGGCTACATTTCAGCCTACTTTGTCACCAATTCAGAGCGGATGGAAGCCGAGCTCGAAGCTCCTTACATCCTCATCACTGACAAAAAAATCAGCGCTATCCAAGAAATCTTGCCCGTGCTCGAAAAAGCCTTGCAAGTAACCAAGAACCTCGTCATCATCTCAGAAGATATCGACGGCGAAGCCTTGGCCACCTTGGTAGTCAACAAGCTCCGCGGCACCGTCAACGTGTTGGCCGTCAAGGCTCCTGGCTTCGGCGATCGCCGCAAAGCCATGCTCCAAGACATCGCCATTTTGACCGGTGGTACCTTGATTAGCGAAGAAGTCGGCCGCAAGCTCGACAGCGCTACCATCGAAGACCTCGGCCGCGCCCGCCGCGTGGTGTCAGACAAAGACAACACCACCATCATCGAAGGTAACGGCAACGAGAAGGCCATCAAAGCCCGTATCGAACAAATCCGTAACCAAATCGAACAAACCACCAGCGATTTCGATCGCGAAAAACTCCAAGAGCGCTTGGCCAAGTTGGCCGGCGGTGTGGCCGTCCTCAAGGTCGGTGGCGCTACCGAGCCCGAACTCAAGGAAAAGAAGCACCGCGTCGAAGATGCCTTGTCAACTGCTCGCGCAGCCGTCGAAGAAGGTATCGTCCCCGGTGGTGGTGTTGCCTTGATCAACGCCATTCCCGCCCTTGACGACGTCAAAGTCGCTCACGAAGACGAAGTCTTTGGTATCCGCATCTTGCGCCGGGCCCTCGAAGAGCCCATGCGTATCCTCGCCCGCAACGCTGGCGAAGAAGGTTCGGTTGTCATCGATGCCGTCCGTCGCGTCCAAAAGGAAAAGAACGACACCAACTATGGCTACAACGTCATGACCGGTGAGTTCATTGACCTCGTCCGCGAAGGTATCA